>JAOQAF010000134.1 GCA_025963735.1 Bacteroidota bacterium | reverse complement strand
TGTCAATTTGATTAGAAACAAAAATGTCGCGCTTTTCAAGATTGGCAATGATTTCTTTAATCTTCATCGATTCATCATTACTGTTCAGGAAAAAATCTGGATTATAAGGTGCGTCTACAAAACGAAATACAAGTTTGTTATGACGGTAAACCATCACGAAAAAATTTCTTTCCTCGGTAGCTATTTCATAAATCAAATATGAGTTTTCGTAACGAAAATAATGCTCCTCAAAACTTTTTTGGGAGTTGGCTATGCCAAGCCCACGACTGTTCGCGCTGTAAAAAAACAGGATAGCGCGCTGCAATGAGGTTTTCCCGAAATTGTTGGTTCCCACAAAGCAGGTGTTTCCGCATAATTCAATATCGGCGTATTTTACATTGGCGATATTTATTTGTACAATTCTGTTTAATATTCTTACGTTTTCCATTTTCAATTTCTATTTTTTTGCCACAGATTGCGCTGATGACGCGGATTTATTTTTTCTCCCCATATCTCACAAATCAGTGTAATTTGTGAAATCTGTGGCTTTAAGATTATTGTTAGTTTAAAATAATCCCACTGCTGTTACTGTCGGTTCCACCGGTTTCTTCATAAATGCTTATCGCATTGATCATGTCTAACAAATACGTGTAGGCATCGAGTACTTTATAACTTTCAGATTGTTCGTCCTCCAGTTCTAAAAATGAATCACGGGTCATCAGATTACAAATGTCACGAACCTTGTTCAGTAATGTTTCTGAACGGTACATCGGAATTTTTTGCAATTTTTGTTTCAAACGAACATTCGCGTTACACTCTTCCGCTATTTCGCTCGGACGAAAGCGAGAGCCGATGGTTATTTTGTTATCCATGCTTGCAAAAAGATCGATCACATCAATATAACGTTCAAATGTTTCAAGTTTTTGCTCAATTAAACTGTTTGCTTCATGCAGACGGGAAAAATAGAAATAATTATTTCCTCTTTCAATATTGTAACGTATCACATTAAAGTACGATTGCAGCCTGTCAAAATTTTCAGGATTATTAATAATGTCATACAGCCGGTTCATGCCGTCCTTGGTTCCATTGCTGCTGATAAAATGCCCGCGTGCCATAATGGCAAATATATCGTGGGTTTGTTTTGGGAGGTTATATTGTATTTCGTCCATTTGATAATTTTTAATTCTTTGAATTTTATATTTTAAAGTTTCAATCTAAAAAACTCCATAATTTAATTCAATGTTTTCTAAGCTGCTTTTTCTTTTTTAGGTTTCTTTTCTGTTTGAGCAAGCGGCAGTATAACGGTGTAACCTAAACGTTTATTGGTTTTGGTTTCTGAATCAACGTAATCATGATAATTTAAACGGTACTTAAAGTCAAGGTGATTTTGATATTCCATTGCTATTTCTACAAAGATGGAAAGCCTGTCTTCAAACGTTACGGTACCAACTGCTTTAGGGAATTTATAATCGATAAGGTATTCAAAAAGATTTAATTTGGTTTGATCGAGAAAACGGTCTACCAGTTTTTCAACGTCTAATTTTATTTGCTGATCAATTAACTGTTCTTTAAAATTTGAAGGTAATTTACCGGCGATGCCGCGCATCATTAACCTGGAAATTTTATACTTCTCTGCTACTTTTTTACACAATACATGACCATCGTCAGTAAATAAAAAATCGATGGAGACTTTTGTGCGGGGACCTTTGATTCCATTAAAGCGAAGCGGATTAATACTTTTAATTACCTCATTAAAATTGGTGCGGTACATCAACGTTCCATGATCTTTGATCTCTTTTAAACGTTGCGCTTTTACATAAACGTCCAACTGAAACTGAATTTTATTAATGTAATCTGTAATGTCGGTTTGAATTTCAATTATAAAATCCAGATTTTCAATTAACCCGGCCTTTAAAGCATTTACAATACCGTATAATTCAGGATCATTTGTTAGGGTAAATAGGCCGCGTGTATCTGTAATAATTTCTTCTGTCTTGTGAATAAAATCAATGATGGTATCGCGCTTCTCACGGTAGTCTTCCAGTTTCTGAATCTTAATGCGGTAGTTAGCTTCGTTTTTATACGTATCATCCACATTTTTTTGAAGCTTGATGATCTCGCGTGATAAGGCGATGTTAATGCGTTTAAGGTATTTTTTAATACTTCTTAAAAACCGGTGTTCGTGTACTTCCTGATAAAAATGGATGTGGCGTTTAAGTTCATTAATGTAATCGTTAATAAAGCCGGGAGTTACTTCACCAATCTCCATAAAGTCTTCAAACATCGCAATCACAGCATCGTTTAAACTAACCACACTTTCGTATTCGTAAACAAGATCGAGTGATTTTAATTTAAGGTATTGATCCTGCGATATATCTTCCCGTGAAAGTAATTCGTTTACCGTAATGTTTTCGCGGTTAGCAAATAAGAACTCTACCACATTTCTTTGTTGGTAAAGCTGGGAAAGGATGTCATTAACGTTAACCTGTAGCGCCATTTTATAAGTTTAAATCAAAGTTCGTTTTTAATTAGGGGTTGAGGCCCGCCAAATCAATAAATGAGGTGTTTTGAACTATTCTTACTAAAATACAAAGGCTTTGGCAACCGCAGAAACAGGGTTATTAACAGAAATTGAAGTAATTAACTTTTATTCCTGAATAGCTTGATAGTAAAGGGTTTGAAAAATATTCCCTTTCAAATAAAAGTATTAACAGCTGTTATAAAGATTTAACAACGTGTTAATAAACTCCCGCCATTCATACTTTTTCTTTTCAATTTTAACATTCACGGTAAATTCTTCCTCCCGATTATTCATAAAATAATCCAGAATTTTTTGCGCAATAATATCTACTTTTAAATCAACCACATACCCGCATTTTTGATCGGGAACAATTTCGGCAAGCCCACCTGCGTTAGTAACCAACATGGGCTTGGAATAATAATAACCCACCATGGTTACCCCGCTGTTAGTAGCATTTCTGTATGTTTGGGCAACAAGATCGCTGGCACAGAAATAATACCTTACATCTTCATTGGCTATAAATTTATCATGTAAAATAATATGGTTCTTCAAACCATGTTTTTCAATGAGATCGAGATAAGGCTGTTTGTCTTCATAAAATTCGCCGGCAACCAGAAGTTTTATGTTTTGTTTTTTAATTTCGGGACTGGCCATCGCTTCCATAAGAATATCCAAACCTTTATAATGTCTTATTAAGCCAAAAAATAAAACAAGTTTATCTTTGTCATCCAATCCTAACTTCTTTCTTGCCTCTGTTTTTGTTACAGCCGCACCATAGGTTTCGTACATAGGATGTGGTGAGTAGGCCTTGTGTGGGTTAGAAGAGAATTTTGCAATGTCGTTAAGAACCGTTTTACTCATGGCAATAAAGCCATCGCAATTATGAACAAAATAATTCGTGAATACTTTATCTCCCGGCCGTTTTTCATGTGGAATAATATTGTCGGTTAAGGCCAGCACTTTTGTTTTTGACCGTACCAGTTTTGCAATGGTGCCTAAACACGGGCCAAAAAAAGGTAACCAGTAACGGAATAAAATAAAGTCGGGTTTTTCTTTTCTGATAAAACGGGCTACAGAGATCCAGTTAATTGGATTAATTGTATTTATAAGGGTATGAATTTTAATTCCTTCAGGCGCCTGTCCGCTTTTTTCATATTGCGACGAACCTGGGAATAAGAAATCAGGGTACTGCAGCGAATATGAAATGATCTGGGCGTTATGCCCCGCCTTAACCAACTCTGAACAAAGATTTTCATTAAACTGCGCGGGCCCGCCACGAAGGGGAAAAGCAGGACCTATGATAAATATTTTTGACATTAGATTTAAAACTAATAAAAATCGTAATAAGGTTTATTGAATGATTTAGTTTTTTAAAACAACACCATCTTTATAAAAAATAGAGTCTTTTATGGTGTAAATTTTGGCAAAGCTATCAATCAAATACCATTTTCCCTGTTTCTTTCCGTTATTATCAATCCGGTTAAAGGTGTCATTATTTTTTACTTCAAAAGAAAAACCAAGCGGTGGAACTTTTTTTGTGGATGTTTGAGAACAGGAGAGAAGGAGAGTAAATAAAAAAGGAAAGATATATCTGCTCATCTTATTTATCATAAAGCTTATTAATAAGCTGTGGAAGTTGTTTGGTAGCAAAAAGCTCGCGCATCTTATCTTTAACAGGAGCCGCTGGGGTGCCAAAATAAGTGGTGCCTGTTTTTACGTTTTCCCCTAAACCGCTTTGGGCTAATATGGTTGCGCCATCTTCAATTGTAATTCCGCTGCTTATTCCTACCTGTCCCCACATGGTTACTTTTTTCCCTATGGTACAGCAACCTGCTATTCCCACCTGCGCAGCAAATAAACACATTTCACCTATTTCAACGTCATGTCCTATATGAACCTGGTTATCAAGTATGGAGCCTCTGCCTATTTTTGTTACTGCCGTTACACCTTTATCGATGGTACAATTAGAACCTATCATTACATCGTCTTCAATTATTACTGTACCGCAGGTGTTAAGCGGTTCAAAACGGGCATCACGTTTTTTAAAATAAAAAGCATCACTCCCAATTGTTGTATTGGCATGAATGCTAACATTTTTTCCAATAGAGCATCCATCGTACACCACCACATTCGGGTATAACACAGAGTTGTCGCCTATTATCACGTTGTTGCCAATAAAACAGCCTGGCATAATAACCACATTCTTACCTAATTTTGCTGAAGGGCTAATGTTTTCTTTAGAATATTTTTTAGGTTCAAAATGTTTTGTTAACTCATTAAAAGCGGTAAAGGGCTCGGAATGTATAATTAAAGCTTTTCCTAAGGGACAATCAACTTCTTTATTGATGATAATGGTGGAAGCCGCGCTGTTTAACGCTTTATCGTAATATTTGGGATGATCTACAAATACAAGGTCTCCTCTTTTTACCCGGTGAATTTCATTAATTCCTGTAATTAAATGATTTTCATTCCCTATATATTTTGAGTTAATAAGGGCCGCGATATTTTTTAATGAAACCGGATTGATTTGCATGAAAACTGAATTATAGATTTACCTCTTCATCATTGGAATTAACTGCGCTTGATCCGGCATAACCTAATCGTTTGCCTGTTCGCATAGATGTGCTGCTTTGTTTTTCCTGCATTTCAGAAACACTTACCTGCCTTACCGCATCATATGGTGGTGTAAACAAATCAAACTTCACGGCAAAAATTATCAGCTCGTTCACAATTTCTTCCAGCTGCGCTTTATTAATTGGCTCCTCACTGAAGTTCATGTATTTGTAACCCATTTGTGTTTTAGTTTCAACAAAAAACTTTTTTTCACGGTTAACAAAAATTCTGGCAATAAGGTATCCCAAATCGCTTAGACGGTTGTATTTATAAGAATCGGCCAAAAAATTATATACATTAATAATACCGCTGAAAGAATTCATTTCATTATTCTTAATGTAACCTGATTTAAACATGGGGTGCGCATGGTCAAATTCAAAAACATTGGAGTGCATATAAAAATCAAGAATATCTCCGGCCACCTTTATCTGCATTGATTGGGGCGTAACATCTTTAAAGTTTACGGTTATGCGGCGGTCTATTTTAGCAGTTTCAATACTTAAATCTTCCACACGCTCTTTCAGAACTTCCTTTAACTGATTGAACACCTCAATGGTATTGGCAAATACATCCTGTTTCATTACCGATTTCTCGGCCAGTACCTGCAGTATTATTTCTTTTTGTTTATCATGAATTTCACTCATCTCTCTCGCTCTCTTTAGTAAGCCCTGGCAAACAACACACGCTGGGTGCTTGGTTTGCCGGTATAAATGCAGGTTCCTTGTTCTTGTTTATTGTTTAAGGGAATACATCTGATTGTTGCTTTGGTTTCTTCTTTTATTTTTTCTTCGGTTTCAGATGTGCCATCCCAATGGGCATAGACAAATCCGGCTTTTTCATCCAGTATTTTTTTAAATTCATCAAAGGTATTTGCCTGGTGCGACATTTGTTCTCTGCGTTCCAAAGCACGTTTAAACAAGTTAGACTGAATTTCCTCTAAAAGGTTAACAATATAGGTTTCGATTTCATCTATTTTAACAACTTCTTTAGTCAGATTATCACGTCGGGCCACTTCAACAGTTCCGTTTGATAAATCACGTTCGCCCAATGCTATTCGAACGGGAATACCTTTCAATTCATACTCAGCAAATTTCCAACCCGGACGATGACTATCCCTGTCATCAAACTTTACAGTAACATTTCTTTGCTGCAGTTTTGCCTTGATAACGGCAGCTACTTCCGCCAGTTTTTTTAATCCTTCATCGCCTTTATAAATGGGAACAATAACTACTTGTGTTGGCGCTAATTTTGGTGGAATTACCAGTCCGTTATTATCACTGTGGCTCATGATAAGAGCCCCCATGAGGCGCGTGCTTACTCCCCAGCTGGTTGCCCATACATGGTCGAGCTTACCTTCTTTATTTGCAAATTTTACATCGAAAGCTTTGGCAAAATTTTGTCCTAAAAAATGGGAGGTTCCGGCCTGTAATGCTTTTCCATCCTGCATCAGCGCTTCAATGGTATAGGTATCGTCGGCCCCCGCAAAACGTTCGTTAGGGGTTTTTACGCCTTTAATAACGGGAACTGCCATCCAGTTTTCAGCAAAATCGGCATATACTTCCAGCATTTTTTTTGTTTCTTCAATAGCCTCTTCGCGTGTAGCATGGGCGGTATGACCTTCCTGCCATAAAAATTCGGTTGTGCGTAAAAAAAGACGTGTGCGCATTTCCCATCTTACAACGTTTGCCCATTGATTGATGAGTAAAGGAAGATCGCGGTAGCTTTCAATCCAGCCACGGTAAGTATTCCATATAATGGCTTCGCTGGTAGGACGAACGATTAATTCTTCATCAAGCTTTGCTTCCGGATCGACAATTAATTTTCCTTTATTCTGAGGATCGGATTTTAAACGATAATGCGTTACAATGGCACACTCTTTAGCAAAACCTTCCGCGTTTTTTTCTTCAGCTTCAAAAAGACTTTTAGGAATGAAAAGCGGGAAGTAGGCGTTAACATGCCCGGTATCTTTAAACATTTTATCAAGGGCCTGCTGCATTTTTTCCCAAATGGCGTAACCATGAGGCTTTATAACCATGCAACCCCTTACGGCACTGTGATCTGCCAGGTCGGCTTCAACAACAATATCGTTGTACCATTTACTGTAATCTTCCTCTTGCGGCGTTATTACCTTGCTCATAAAAAACCTTTTCGGTCTGAATAATATGTTTATATCTGATATGCCAAATAAACCAAAACCGAGGCCATATCTCCTCTATTTTTCGTAAATTTACATATAATATGCGCAATTTATTAATGTCTTAAAATTATTTGCGATGAAAAGATTACTTTTAATATTTCCTATAATGGCACTGGTTTTATCCTCGTGTAAAACCTCGCAAATTGTTACTTATAACGACGATGTGTATGCCAATCCAACCGAAGATAAGCGCCTGGCAAAATTAGCTGCAGAAGAACAAGCCAAAAAAGAGGCGGAAGAAAAACAGCAACTGGAAGCCTCTCAACTAGCGCAGAAAACAAAATCGGATGCCAATCCTTATTATAAAGATCCTTCTTATAATCAGGATGATTATTACGATTATCAATATGCTTCACGTGTTCGCAGGTTTAGTAATCCTGTTTATGGTGCAGGGTATTACGATAATTATTACACCAATTCTTACTGGTATAACCAAAATCCGGCTTGTTACGGCACCAGTATTTACAGCAGTTATAGCTATTTAATGCCGTCAAACCAGTTTAATAATTACAGTAACGGTTTAAGTTTTGGTTTAGGTTATGGAACAGGGTACGGTAATTACGGTTATAATCCGTATGGTTACGGCGCTTACAACAGCGGTTATTATAACGGATATAACAATGGGTACAATAACGCATTCTACGGTTATGGCTATAATCCTTACGGATATAACGGTTATGGGTATAATCCTTACGGTTATAACGGATATGGTTACAATTCTTACGGAGCAGGAAACAGTGGCTGGGGCTATTTTAATACGCACGACGTAAACTCCGGATACAGCACGTATGGTGTGCGCGGAAGTAATGGCGGCAGTAACAATCCCCGTGCAACCACCGGGGGCATGGCAGTGCCACAGGAGTACACCGGTGAGCGTGCAAGGTTCATAAAAAATGCCCAGGAGATCCAGGAGTCAACCCCAAGGTTTACCGAAGTTGCCCGACCGAAAATTTCGGGTGGTACTGAAAACACTAATCATTCGAATTCAAACAACCATGTTAGAAATGGTGGTAAAAACAGTGTAGGTTCAGAACAAAACAATGGTGTGAATAACCCGCCCGTAAATACTAATTCAGGCAGAAATACAGGTTCGTGGCAAACAATAGATAATGGCGGAAAAGTTAATACCACCGAATCACCGCGTCATCATGGAACTTCATCCACTAAAATTAATAACGGGGTTGAACAGCAGCAGCCTGTAATTGAAAACAACACAAACCGGAACACTAATAACGGCGGCTGGAATAATTCAAATAATTCCAACAACTCCGGAAGTTCACCTGCACCGCGCGGCGGATCAGGAGGCGGAAGTAATCACCCACGATAAATTTGTATGACAAGGGTAATCATTCTTTTTTTGCTTTTTGCATCACTGCATTTTATGTCTCAAAACGATCTGGATGCTTTGCGTTATTCAAGACCGGGGGTTAATGGTACATCCCGTTTTACAGCCATGGGCGGAGCATTTGGGGCCCTGGGCGCTGATCTTACTTGTGGAGCCTATAATCCCGCAGGTTTGGCCTTGTTTAAAAAAGGAGAAGCTTCTTACGGTGGCGGATTAAAATTTATAAGAAACCAGGGAACCATTAACGCAAAGAGTACTAATATTTCTGATGCCAGTTTTGTGTTCAATAATTTCGGAATTTGTTTTGCATGGCCTTCCAAAAATGATAACGAAAGCAGACATGTAATTGCCTTTAATAACATTCAGCAACAAAATTTTTCTGATAAAGTTCGCCTTTCAAGTTACAGCACTAATTCTATTGCCAAAGACATGCTCAATCAGGCGCGTTTAAAAGACAATGCATCTCTTTTAGGCAGCTATGAAAATCTGGGTTATCAAACCTATCTGATCGATACAATTATATCACAGGGTAAAACACAATATTTTTCTTTTGTAGATCTTAAAAAAAATGTATTGCAAACCCGCGATATTGTAACTGCGGGAAGAGTGAATGATCTTAATATATCGTATGCTTATTCTTACAGGGATCAATTTTATATCGGCGCCAGTTTAGGTTTGCCACGTGTAACCTATACTTCTACCACAACACATTTTGAGTCAGATAATCTGGATAGCATGCGTATTACCATTACCTCACCTCCCGGGGCACAGCCGGTAACCTATACCACTTCATACAGCGAAGCTCCGCCGGTAATATATACAGATAAACTCGGTTTTAATAACCTCACCTACACAGAATATTTTAATACTACCGGCAAAGGCATTAATTTAAAAATTGGCGGGGTGGCGCGTTTATCAGATAATTTCCGTTTAGGTTTATATTATCATACGCCCACTATTTTTACGCTTGAAGACAAGTATTATAATTCAATGTCAACCTCCTTTGATAAAGACACTAAGAATACCATAGAGTATAAGGACCCTCAGGAGGGCGGCTATTTTAAATATAAAATTATTACGCCATCACGTGTCGGCATTAACAGCGGTTTTATAATTAAAAAAATAGCTGCAATAGGTTTAGATTATGAATTGGTAAATTATAAAAATGCTCAGTTGTCAAGCAATGTGGTAGCTGATTTTGCAGGAGTTAACGCGGTAATAAAACACAAATATACTTACGCTTCAAATGTGCGTGCAGGTGTTGAATTTAATATAAAACCACTTTTATTACGTGCAGGTTATAACATGCAGGGTAGTCCTTTTGGAAATGTATTTACAGGCAGTTTTGTAAGACACACAATAAGTTTTGGTGCCGGATTCAGAAGTAAGAACAATGTATTTTATGATTTTGTTTGGTACAAAAGTTTTAGTAATGAAGACTATTATATGTTTAACAGCATCTCTCAAAAAGCATTGATTAATTACTCCAGCTCTCAGTTTGCGGCCACCATTGGCATCAAATTCTAGTTGCGTTACAGGGTTTCTTTTTTCTTTATTTATAACTACTTTTAGAATTTAAATTATACTTTATGAGTAAGAAAATATTAGCCAACGACGGGATCGATGAAGTAGGAAAATCGCTTTTAGAAAAAGCAGGTTTTACGGTTGTAACCGATAAAGTGGCGCAGGAAAATATTGCATCAGAAATTAATTCAAAAGGATATGTTGCTTTAACTGTAAGAAGTGCATCCAAAGTAAGAAAAGATATTATTGATGCTTGCCCGGGTTTAAAGGTTATATGCAGAGGCGGTGTGGGTATGGATAATATTGATGTAGACTATGCCCGGTCAAAAGGAATAAATGTGATAAACACACCTGCGGCCTCAAGCAATTCGGTAGCGGAACTTGTATTCGCCCATTTATTTAACGCGGTAAGATTTTTATACGACAGTAACCGTCAAATGCCTGTTTCGGGCGAAGATAAATTTGACGAATTAAAAAAGAAATACGCGAAGGGTGTTGAGCTGCGCGGAAAAACTATGGGAATAGTTGGATTTGGAAGAATAGGGCAGGGCGTGGCCAAGATGGCATTAGGACTCGGAATGAAGGTAATGGCTTTTGATCCGTTTGTTATAGAGGCGTTGGTAGACATTGAGATTAATGGAGCTGATCCGGTGCGGGTGCCCGTTAAAACTTCAGGTATGGATAAAGTGATACAGAATTCTGATTTTATTACCTTTCATGTACCGGGTGGAAAGTTGATAACGCGTCATGAAATAGCTTCCATGAAAAACGGCGTTATACTTATTAATACGGCACGCGGCGGTGTTATTAACGAAAACGATTTATTGGAAGGGCTTAACAGCGGAAAAATTTCGCATGCTTGTCTGGATGTATTTGAAAACGAACCACGGCCTTCGGTAGCTATACTTAAACATCCTAAAATTTCTTTAACGCCTCATATAGGAGCGGCTACCAACGAAGCACAAGAAAGAATTGGTGTAGAACTAGCGGAAAAATTAATTGAAGCGCTACAGTAGTTCGGGGACTGGAGTTGGGAGTTCGGAGAAAGAGACATTGGGGACTACAGAGTTGGGAGTTCTTAATTCGCGGTGCAAGGGTGAAGTATGTGAGATGAAAATTCAAACAAAGAGTTTATAGATTTATTAAGATTAATGATGGAAAAGAAAACGATAGATTTATTTGATTTTGAAAAATTAAGTGTTTATCAAAAATCATTGAATTTTGTTGACCATGTTTATAGTATAACAAACGGTTTTCCTGTAGATGAAAAATATAACCTGACTTCCCAATTTAAAAGGGCCGCATGTTCTATTTCACTTAACATTGGAGAAGGAAGTGGCGGATCACGAAAAGAATTTATACAGTTTTTAAATATTTCCAAAAGATCTTTACGCGAATGTATTGTTTGTATAACTTTATGTTCACGCAGAAAATATGTTACAGAGTTAGCAGAACAAAATTTACGAGATGAATTGACTGAAATTTCAAAAATGATAAACGGTTTAATTAATTATCTTGAAAGCGATAAAGCAAAACAACATTTATCTGAATCTCAAACGGAATATACTTCGAACTCCAAACTCTCAACATTTTATCAGGATTTATTTCCGAACTCCAAACACTCAACTCAGAACTGACATATGGCAAAAATAATTCCATTTAAAGCTATAAGGCCAGAGAACGACAAGGTTCATCTTGTGGCGTCGCGCTCGGTTGATGGATATAATACTTCAGAATTAAGAGACAAACTAACTCAAAATCCTTTTTCTTTTCTTCATGTTGTAAACCCTGATTTTGAAGATGGCTCAAGAACTAAACCCGGTTCAAAAGAACGTTTGCACAAGATTAAAAAACGCTTTAAGAATTTTTTAAATGCCAAAGTTTTTTTAAGAGATGAAACAGCGGGTTATTATTTGTACCGCCAGGTAAAAAACGAAAACACATTTATTGGAATCATCGGCTGCACCAGTATTGATGATTACATGAGCGGAGTGATAAAAATTCATGAACAAACCTTAACGCAGCGCGAAGAAAAACTTAAAGATTACCTTGAGGTATGCGAGTTTAACGCTGAACCGGTGTTGTTTTGTTATCCTGACGATGAAAAAATAAATGAACTTACACAGGATGTAATGAGTTATCGGCCTGATTATGACTTTACCACTACTGATAGGGTACGCCATACTTTATGGGTTATAAATAAAAGCAAATCCATTAAAATTATTCAGGACAGGTTTTTGAAGATTCCGGCCATATATATTGCCGATGGCCACCACCGTTCTGCTTCGGCTGCTTTACTCGGAAAATTAAGAAGAAGTAAGGACGCGAACTTTACGGGTAACGAAGCCTATAATTTTTACCTTGGTGTTTTTTTTCCTGAAAGTCAGCTTCGCATTTACGATTATAACAGAGTGATAAAAGATCTGAACGGACTTACAGTTAATGAATTCAAAGAAAAAATATCAAAAAGTTTTGTGGTGGAGGAGGTAAGTGACTTTGTTTTTAAACCTACCAGAAAACATGAGCTCTCGATGTATCTTGATAAAAAATGGTATTCCTTAACAGCAAGAGAAGGCGTATACAGGCCGGATAGCCCGGTTGGCAGTTTAGACGCTTCTATTTTAACTGAACATGTTTTGGCTCCAATTTTAAATATTCACGATTTAAAAACAGATAAACGCATTGGTTTTGTGCCGGGTATTAAAGGTGCTGAAGCGTTAAAGATGACAGTGGATGAGGGTAGGGCGGCAGTAGCTTTTGGTTTGTATCCTGTAACCATGGATCATTTAAAATGGATTGCCGATACCAATAACATTATGCCTCCGAAATCCACCTGGGTAGAACCAAAGATGCGCAGCGGCCTTGTGATCTATAGTTTGGAAGACTAAGTCAAGATTGTTTTTAATTAATTATGTCAATACAGGATAATCTTCAACATATAAAGGATAATTTACCTTCTGATGTAACTCTGGTTGCTGTTTCAAAAACAAAACCGGCCGATATGATCTTTGAGGCCTATAATGCAGGCCAGCGCGATTTCGGTGAAAATTATGTTCAGGAGCTTTGTGATAAATTTCCACAGCTTCCGGGAGACATCAGATGGCATTTTATTGGTCATCTTCAAACAAACAAAGTTAAATACATCATTTCGTTTGTGCACTTAATTCACGGTGTTGATAGTTTTAAACTGTTAAAGGAGATAAACAAACAGGCATTAAAAATTGAAAAAAAAATAAATTGTTTGCTGCAATTGCATGTAGCCATAGAGGAAACAAAGTTTGGTTTTAGCTTTACAGAATGCGAAGAGCTTTTAAAATCGGGTGAGTTTAAAAACCTTACGTCCGTAAATGTCATTGGCTTTATGGGCATGGCCTCCAATACGGAAAATAAAAATCAGATTAAATCAGAATTTGAATCAATCAAAAAATTTAAAGAAAAAATGTCGCCCATCAATCCTCAGTTATCTGTTTTAAGTTTTGGTATGAGCGGAGATTATCCGTTGGCAATTGATTGCGGCAGCACAATGATCCGGGTAGGAAGCGCCATTTTCGGAAGCAGGAATTAGTTGAAAGTGTATAGTTTAAAGTCTAATCATAACACCACCTAAACTCTGACCTTTTAATTTTAAACTCAAACTTTAAACTTAAGACTCGCCACTTCAAACTCACAACCTCAAACTCCCAACTTCAAACTCGCAACTTATAACTTCGGCTTCAAGCTCCAAACTAATAGTAAGGCAATGATTTCCCGCATTACACAGATTTTATTTATAACTCACTACTAACTAAACACAAATAAATAACACTAAGAAATGGGTCTTCTCATAGCCATTATTACTACCATTTGCTGGAGTTTAGGTATTTTCCCATTCACCGAAGCGGCCAAACGTTTTGGTACCGGTGCACTCAATCAATATCGATTATTGTTAGCCTGGATTTTTATAAGCATTATTGCCTGTGTTTATTATGGGATTTCACCCTGGCAGCTGGCTGTTAGTCCGAGTTCACACAACTATTTGTATCTGGGTCTTTCAGGAATTATCGGCTTCACCATTGGCGATTTTTTCGCATTTAATTCATTTAAAATGTTGGGGCCTAAGTTAGGAAGTCTATATACTACCATTGCACCCTGCGCCACTTTGATTTTAGGAATGTTGGTACTGGATGAACACATTAATTTAATGGGCGTGTTTGGTCTGCTAGTAACTATCAGCGGCGTCATTTGGCTCACCTTGTCAAAAAAAGATGCTGAGGAGGCAAAGCAGCATGGATTTAAGCGTAACAAAGCGGGCATTATCTATGGCATTATGGGTGCGCTTTGTCAGGGATGCGGATTGGTACTTACAAAATTAGGTTTTCAAAAAACGGGAGAACTCTCTGAAATTCCTACTTTACAAGCTGTATGGATACGGTTGCTGTTTGCTTTTTCTGCGGCAATGCTTATATCAGTAATCAGTAAAAATTTTATAAGTAATTCTAAAATTATTTTCACCAATAAAAACAAAGGATTAGGTTATATGCTGGCCGGTACTGTATTAGGTCCTGTGCTGGGGGTTAGCTTTTCTTTAATTGCCATCACTCATTTAAAGGTGGCCGAAGCGCAAACCATCTTTGCATTGTTACCTATTTTTGTTTTGCCTTTTAATTATTTTTTTTATAAAGAACGGATAACAATACCTTCTGTTCTGGCGTGTTTAATGGCTGTGTGGGGTGTGTTTATCCTCATCTGGCGCGAATCAATTGTAGTATGGATATAAGTAAAGCTTTAGAAGCGGAACATAGTAAAGCGCAGACATTAAAAATTGTAAACTATGTGGGTAGGGATAAAAGAAAATTCGATAAGTTGGTTTCTGTATTTTTAAACAGCGAATACCGCATAACCCAGCGTGCCGCCTGGCCATTGAGTAACAGTGCTATTGTTAATCCCGCTTTAATTAAACCGCACTTTGCCGGATTAATAAACAAACTTCAAAACAAGAATGAACATCCGGCCATAGCACGTAATATCCTCCGTATTTTCCAGGAAATTGACATTCCTAAAAAATATCACGGTATTTTAATAGATATTTGCTTTGGCTTCATTACAGACTTAGGTTATCCAGTTGCGGTGCGCGCTTTCGCTATTACTGTTGCTTCACATATCTGCATTCATTATCCTGAATTAAAAAAAGAACTGACTTTATTGCTGGATGATTTAAAAAAATATCCCGCTTCACCAGCTGTTACAAGCAGGATTAAGGCGGCGGAGAAGTTATTAAAGTAACATCCGCCATTCCGGACGATGATGGACTTCCCGTCATTCCGAGCGAGTATATGTTATTTGAATACGAGCGAAGGAATCTTATACCATTAAGAGATCGCGTCGGCCTGATAAATCTAGGTATGCTCGCGAAGACGGACCTCCCGTCATTCTGAGCGAGTTATGTTATTTGAATTCGAGCGAAGGAATCTCATACATTAAGAGATCGCGTCAGCCTGATAAATCTAGGTATGCTCGCGAAGACGAATAACGTCATTCCGAGCGAGTTATGTTATTTGAATACGAGCGAAGGAATCTTATACCATTAAGAGATCGCGTCGGCCTGATGAATTTATGTAAGCCTCTCGAAGACGGACTTCCCGCCATTCCGAGCGAGTATGTGTTATTTGAATACGAGAGAAGGAATCTCTACTTCAGTGTTAATATTCTTTTATTTCCCTCTGCGAAAGCCCGTCTCTGCGAATGTCGACTGTCCTCTGCGAGAAACATTTCCGAAGTGAACCCATAAAACCCTTAGACTGAAAAAACAATTCTTTCAACTTTTTCTTAAAAACTTCTCTGCGGAAACCTTCTCTGCGAATATCTGCGCCCTCTGCGAGAAACATTTACGAAGTGAACCCCTATTGGCGGAAAAAATATACTTAAGCTTTTCTCTGCATCACCTGCGAGAAACCTTTTAAGAAATGAATAATGTAAACTGTTTTGAAGGCCCGCTAAATAGCCTTACTTTTGCACAGCCATCATGCAGTTTGAACTAACATCAGAATATTTCGACAAATTAAGAGACGCGATCGCTGTTAAAGACGCCGCATATCTTAAGGAGCAATTGCATGAACTATATGCGCCTGATATCGCCGAAATTATTAATCAGTTACGCTCCGGCGAAGCAGCTTATATTTATGAGCTTCTAGATGATGAAACAGCCCCGAATGTTTTACTCGAACTGGATGATGATACCCGTGAACGTTTGCTCGCTACGTTTAGCACTAAACAAATTGCCGAACAGATTGATAACATGGATAGCGACGACGCTGCCGACGTTATTTCAGAACTTCCGTTAAATATTCAGGAAGAAGTTCTTTCTCACATTGAAGATCTGGAGCAGGCCAGTGATATTGCTGAGCTTATCAATTACGAAGAAGGTACAGCAGGATCCTTAATGGCCAAGGAGCTTGTTAGTGTTTATGGTTTTGAGACAGTAAACGCTTGTATTGAAGAGATCCGCAGGCAAACGGATAATGTGGATGTAATGTATGCCGTTTACGTAGTTGATAACAATGAGCGGCTGATAGGGATGTTATCCTTAAAAAAATTAATTATCTCACATCCTCTTGCCCGGATAGAAGAAATTCAGGATCCGGATATTCAATACGTAAAGACAAGCACCACCAGTGAAGATGTTGCCGAGATCATGCAAAAGTATGACCTGGTAGTATTGCCTGTTGTTGATCAGTTTGGACGACTTGTAGGACGTATTACCATAGATGATGTGGTAGATGTTATCAGAGAAACCGCCGAGGAAAACATTCAGCGTATGAGTGGTATTTCTGATGACGTGGATTCGAATGATCATTTATGGCGCTTGTCGCGTGCACGTATTCCCTGGTTATTGGTGGGAATGTGTGGCGGGATAGTTGGGTCAAGAATCATAGGAACCTACGAAGAACAAATAAAGATTCATCCTGAAATGGCCTATTTCATTCCCTTAATAGGTGCAATGGGTGGTAATGTTGGTGTTCAAAGCAGCGCCATCATTGTTCAGGGACTAGCAAACAATACTCTTCTTGGCGATAATATTTCTTCCAAATTATTCAAAGAATTGGGCGTGGGAATTATTAATGGTACAATCTGTTCGTTGTTAATTTGGGGTTATGCTTTTTTAATTGAAGATTGGAAACTGGCGGCAACCGTTAGTGTGGCTTTGTTTACCGTTATACTTTGCGCTTCTTTCCTGGGTACATTTGTTCCCCTAACCATGAACAGGTTCAAAATTAACCCCGCTTTGGCCACCGGACCTTTTGTTACAACACTAAATGATATAATTGGTATCACCATTTATTTTCTGGTGGGAAGGTTGTTGTATACTTTGTTTTAATTTTTAATTAAATTGGTTTGGTGGCTGAGGCTCCCGAAGCCAATCGACATTTAATCCTCCGCCTCACACCTTGTCGTCTTTTGCGAACGATAGTGAAGCAATCTGTTCTAATTGTGGTGCTTAAACTCAAAATATTTCTCTGCGACCTTAGTGCCTCTGCGAGCAATAACCCCTGAAAGTTCTTATATGACGCCACGGTGGCTGAGGCTCCCGAAGTCAATCGATCTTTATTCCTCCGCATCACACCTTGTCGTCTTTTGCGAACGATAGTGAAGCAATCTGTTCTAATTGTGGTGTTTATAAACTCAAAATATTTCGCTGCGACCTAGCGCCTCTGCGAGCAATAACTTCTGAAAGTTCTTTTAGTGACACCACGGCGGCTGAGGCTCCCGAAGTCAATCGACATTTTTCACTCTTCGCCTGCAAAAAATCAGGCTTCAAAAAATTTACATCCCGCCTTTCTTTTTGCTTAACCAAAAAGAAACAAAAAGTCAAGGCTTCAAAGTCTTCCTTGATTTGTAGCTTTAATTTTTTTTAGTCGCCGACGAACTCGTCCCGATGAAAATCGGGACTCAAGCAGCGCCGGCTCTAATGAATTTTAAAAAATGGAACACTGCCTAAATGAGTAACCTGCTTTAATTTTTCAAAATTCCGGGGTGAAAAAATTAAAACACAAATATAGCGGAATTCTTTGAGGCCAATCAATAAAGTCTCACCTCAGCTTTCTCAAAAAAGGCCAGCTTAATAATAACCGAAAGGTACGCGATAGTTCTTTACACCGCCGTTGTTGTGTGTTGTCACCAATGAGTGAACTCAACGATTCTTTGGGGCCTTAGTGTATCTGCGAGCGATAATTTACTGAGGCTCATACTTCGACTCAGATGGATCTCCGCTGTCAGTTCGAGTAACGGAACGAAGTGGAGTGTATCGAGAACTGTCTTGCCGAGGATCACTTCTCGATACGTTCCTCCTTCCGTCGCAACTACTCGAAGTGACAGCCCCGAGGAAACCACGTTTAAATCTTCGCTAGCAGCATGGTATAAGTGCGATAACGGAACGGAGTGGAGTGGGGTGTGTCAGGAACTGCCGCGGAGAAGATCACTTCTCGATACGTTAATCATTTGGAACTACTAAGTGACACCTACGAATTCTCCATCTGCACACATCCTCAAGTACCGCTGGCATCATTTTTTTATTTGCGAGATTGAACAATAGCAATGATTCAGAAAGACATTAGTTACGCATCCCGCTCAAAAAACAAAAATCTGCTTGATGTATATTATACCGATAACAAGGCTTCCCTGCCCGTTATTTTTTTTATACATGGTGGAAGCTGGATGAATGGAAGTAAAGATCTGTATTCCAAACTCGCACAAAATTTTTTAGCCGGGGGTTTTGTAGTGGTTTTAATCAGTTACCGCCTTTATCCTTCTACAGATGTATATGGAATGGTGGAAGATTGCAGGTCTGCTTTTGAATGGTGTAAAAATAATATAGCAAATTACGGAGGAGACGCGCGAAAAATTTATCTTACAGGGCATTCCGCTGGCGGGCACCTGGCCGCTGTTACAGGTCTTTTGGAAGATCGTCCTTCAGAGAAAATAGCGGGTTTTATCCTTATTGATGCTTTTGGGTTATGCGCCAATTATTTTCTTTCACAACACTCTGCATTGATACCTGATTTTTTTGCCGGTGTTTTTGGAAAAGAAGCAAAAAGTTGGGCAAAAGTTTCTCCCGACCAATTAATAAAAAAAGGATCACCGCCGTTTCTTTTTCTAACCGGTGGCGGTACTTATCCATACATTGCCTATGATAATGAAAAATTTATTGGTTTGTTAACTGATCTCAAAATTGAAAATAGACACGTTGTAATTCCTTCCAAAAGTCATATGCAAATGATATTTGAATTTGAAAACAAAAATGCGGATGTATACCGTGAAATATCTTTGTGGATTAAAAAAAGAGAATAAGTCTTTACAGTAATGGTTTGAGAATGAAAGACAACCAAAATATTTACAGAATTGTTTTTGATATTGTAAATTTATTTCTACCTTTGCAATCCAAATTTTAACGTTTGGTACCTGCCTTGAGGTAATAAAAGCAAGGCCCGTTCGTCTAGGGGTCAGGACACGTCCCTTTCACGGATGAAACACGGGTTCGATTCCCGTACGGGCTACAAGTTAAAAAGTGAAACCCTTACTACCAAACGATAGTAAGGGTTTTTTGTTTTTATTACGGGCTGGTTACGGGTTGGTTTGTAACGCAATTCATCATCCTGAAGTGGGAAGGATCCTGGCAATGATTAAGATGGCGAAATGCTGAGCGGAGTCGAAGCATGAGCCTTTCGGTTTTGTCTCCCACAAATTGCTTCGCTATTGTTCGCAAAGACGGCTAGGGGCTAAGGGGGCTTCGAGAGCCTCAGCCACCCCATCAACAAAAGCTAGCGAAATGCTGAGCGGAGTCGAAGCATAAGCCATCCGGTTTTGTCTCCCACAAATTGCTTCGCTATTGTTCGCAAACACGACTGGAGGCAAGCGGGCTTTGGGAGCCTCAGCCACCCTGTTTTTCAGATTTACAAAGTCACCGTTCTGTCATCCCGAAGCATGAGGGATCTGTGACAATGGGCGTTAAAGATACCTCCTAAGGTCGGTACGACAGTGGTGTAATAGATTACGCTTCATCGCTCTAAATAGGTATCCGTGCATCTCCCTTCGGCCTTTTTTCAAAGCGCGAGGGTTTAAGCACCGTTTTTATGGTTGCAATGGGTATGTCTCTTCCATCCTTATCCTTAAAGCGCTCAGCAATCAGTTCTGCTATATCTGTGGCCCCCGCCTCCAGGTAAGGTTTACCGTCCACCTTTTTCTCCTGGCTTAACTGATAAAATAAATCCACAAACTGGTTAACGTTCGTGTTTATCTTTAGTTTATCCCGCCCGCGTAAGGACTTTTCTTCACCCGGTAAATTTTTAACCTTCTGCTTTCGGTTTTTAATTTTGCTTCGGCCTTTTATAAGGTCAATCTCCAGGTTTATTTTTTGGTCAAACGACACTTCGTTGGTATCAATCAGACTGGGTTTATTTTGTAAATACTCTGTTTTTAGTTCCATCAGGTAACATAACTGTTCTTCCACGTTCAAAAAGGTTTTTAAGCAGTGCTTTACCTTATTAAAATCGTATTTCCCTTTTTTGGTTATTTCTACTTCCTGTCTTAGCAACTCTATCACCACTAAGGCTTTTTCAATTTTAATGTTCTGCTCTTTTGTATTAAAAACGTCACGGTTCAAATCAATCAGTTTCTCAAGTTTATTCAGCCACACAAACGGGTCTTCCAGTAACAGGCATTGCTGCTGCAGGAAAGGTTTAATGCTCGATTTATTAAGGGTTATTATTTTATGTAACAGGCAGCGCGCATATTGTTCCAGATCAAACTCACCCTCACATATAAAATCGTTCGCTCTTTTTTCCATAATATTTACAACATCATAAATACCGGCTTCCTCTTTATCCTGTTCCCTGAAAGGGGCCAAACCAATTGGCACGTTTAATACTCTCATTTCTTAAATTATTTATTAAATCTAAGGTACAAAAAATATAAGCTGGTTTTTAATTAATGTTACTAAACATAGCAATAAATTGCTATAATTTGTAGTACAGCTTTATGTTTCAAGAAGTTAAAATTGGAAAGACGAACTTAAGATTGCGTACGAACTGAATTTGATTTTGCTATTATTCATGGAGCAAGCGCAATAGAACGTATTTTTTAAAATGTTGGGCGGCACAGAGGAATTAGTACAGTAAGATGCAAGTAAAGTGCTACTATTCACCTATTAAATCGTGAATACCCTATTCCGGGGACTTTTTTTCAGAAGGTTATGGTTATGCCTCAAAAGGAAGAAGTTAGATTTAAAAGGGTCCCAAATTGGTCCCCAGGGACTTGTAGCCCGAAAATGTTGCCGCAACTTTGTACCGTTGAAATGATGTACTGAACCTTTGATCACAAAGAACAGGAAGTAGCGGCAAGGATCCACCGCCCAATTCTGAAGGAATAATGAAAAAAATGTTTGGTTTTGTAAAATGAAGTTCGAGCGCGATAAGAACAACATGTACAAATGCGACCGCGGCGCTACATCCCTTCGACTACGCTCAGAGTAAACCCTTCGACTACGCTCAGGGCAAACAAGAGCTAGAAATAATAAATAAAATAAAAAGTAGAAATTATGGCAAGACAAAAAGGAATAATAAAAATAAAGGGAACGGTGGATGACCTCACCTTTTACCAAAGTGAAGATGGTCACATGGTACGCAAAAAGACGTCTATTGATAAGAACAGAATAGCAACAGACCCGGCATTTATAAGAACCCGGGAAAACGGTACCGAGTTTGGCTCGTTCGCTAAATCAGGCAAGCTGTTACGTGATGCGGTTCATCCCATGATGATTACCGCCAAAGACAGCCGTGTTGTGGCAAGACTTTCGCAGCAAATGGCTAAAATAAAAAATCTTGACCCAACCAGTACCCGTGGCAACAGAAATGTGGGAGTAGCCATTGCACTGGCCCCCGCTAAGTTAATGCTCAAAGGTTTTAATTTTAATGTAAACGCGGTGCTTAACTCCACTTTGTTTAAACCCTATGCGGTTAATACAGGTACGGGCGTTGTAACCATTAACGGCCTTAAACCAATAGACGATCTGGCTTTCCTGCAGGGTGCAACCCACGTAAGTATCAAGTCGGGCTGGGCAAGGGTTAATTTTGTTACAGGGGCCTTTGACTTAAAGCTAAGTAACACGGTTAATTTACCTATAAATGGTACTTCCACTAACATAACGCTTACGCCTGCCGCTGTGCCTACCGGTACCGGAACCGATGTGTTTCTTATTCAGATCGAATTCTTTCAGATAATTAACGGTATACAATACACCTTAAAAAACGGAAGTTTTAATGCGCTGAGTATTATAGAGGTGGTTTAATAAAAATAATAAACAATAATAACAAAGAACAATTGATCAGGGCTAAGCTTCGGCAGCTAATTCCGGAATAAGCTTAAACCAAAGCATGGACTCTATCAATAAATGTTCTTATAAAAAAACAACAACATATGAAAACAACAAACGAAAAAAATCTGGTTCAAAAATTAATACAACGATACAAAGCCGAAACCCCTCCTTTTTTTAAAAAGGTGCGTCTGGCCGGTTTAATTCTTGCCGCTGCCGGTGGCGTTATAATTGCAGCCCCGGTAACTTTACCCGCCGCAATTGTTACTGTGGGTGGTTACCTCGTGTTAGCGGGTACTGTTGCAACAGCGGTTAGCCAGGCTGCCACGCAGGATGAAGAAAGCTTAACCCAATAACCAATCTAAATGAATTCTCAAAATGTTGAACACCCGGAAAACCTACGCGGTTAGCATGAGCTGTATTGTAACAGCATAAAATTCTGTTTGTGTTTCTCTTTTTAAGAATATTAAAATCAATAATTAAACCCAAAAAATTAAAATATAAAATTTAAAACCATTAAAAAAATAAATTATGGATAACACTATCAATAACCCAAACCCAAACCCAAACCCGAACCCTAATCCTCATGCACAATCACTTACAGTTGAAGTGGCGGTAATGAGCATGAAAAATATGGAAACCACTTTTGAATATACAGGCACCGTAAAATTAACTAAAGCAGATGCCGGGATGGTGCCGCATCAGGACCATTACGAGGTAATTTTCGATCCTACCGACATGCTCGATTGTCCTAAGGTTACAGCTACCTACACCGGTACACCTCTTGAGTTTGAAGAAGCGTATTTCAACGATTAGCAATTCCTTTCCTCCCTATTGGGATTAAAGTGTAAAAAGTATAAACAATTTAACATTAAAAAATGAAAAATATAGAAGTAAAAAAACAGAATGACGTGATTGTTAATTTTAAAACAGTTACCAATAAATTACAAAACGAAAACATAGAGGGTTTTAAAAAAGTAAAGTTTGTTACCGTTGAGGTTAATGAACATGAAAGCGATTATGGTCTTATGTTTAGCATTGATCTTAACTACCGTGAACAATGGCAGGAAGATTTTATGCTGGCTGAGGAGGATGCGGAATGAACCATGGCCCTGTTAACGGAACGCTTCTGTGCACCTTAACCGGAACGGCCTTAAGCCTCACAGCACATATTGATTCGCCTGAATTGGTCAAAACAATTTTGCTGGCAACGCTAGGCGCCGTGGTAAGTTTTAACGTCTCGCTGGTAATGAAATGGATCTTTAATTTTTTAAAGAAACCATCCTGTCCTGAAGATAAACAGGGAGGGAAAAATTCGTCCGAATCGGATGTCCGGAAGTAAATGTAAAGCCACTCAGCAATGGGTGGCTTTTTTTGTTGCCGGAAAAAATGAAGCCACAGATTTCACTGATTACGCAGAGGACTAATAAGCCACAGATTTCACAAATTTCACAGAAGATTAGCTGTAGAAAAACAATTGATGATTGTTTTTGAAAAAG
>JAOQAF010000132.1 GCA_025963735.1 Bacteroidota bacterium | reverse complement strand
TTTTTTCAAGAGCAATTTGAAGCGACCTGTTGAAGTAGGGTAGGGCACTATCGGAATTTAACTGGCTTGAAAAAAGACCACCGATGTTATTAAGGGATTGTGCAATCAGATTTTTGTCACCTATTTGTAGTCTCAGTTTATAACTCTTTATTAAGTATTCGCGTGCCTTTTCAATATTGTTAAGCTTGGTATAAACATTTGCAATATTATTAAGTGAAAACGATAAACCCTTTTTATTATTTGTTTTCTCAAAAATATCCATGGCCTTAAAATTATATTCCAGTGATTTTTGATTGTTACCAAAACGCTGGTAAATGGTAGCCATGTTATTAAGGGGGGTAGCCATATCGGCAAGAGCACCCGCCTTTGAAAGCACTTCATAACTTTTATTATAAAGTTCAAGCGCCGTAATTACATTCTGATCGCGGTGTTCGGCCAGATACGCTTTATTAACCAACACAATGCCTTTGTACCGGAGATAAAATCCGGTGTCGGGTTTATTTGAAAGAAACTGATCCATGTAATCGTTATATTTTGACCACACATTATTTTCGGAAATGTTTTCAGTGATGTAAAAAAGATTTTTTAATACCAAAGAATCGTGCGGATGTTTAGCGAGATTTGGTAAAATAGAATCAAGAACTGTTTTGGCTTCCGAGGAAAGCGTAGAATAGTTAAGGGAATCTACCAGTAACCATTTTTTGTCTTTTGTCTGTGAACTTGCGCTAATTGAACACAAGAACATTAATAAAATACATATGGGGGTAAAGTATTTTATTTTCATGCGTGAGGGATTATATTTTTATACCTATTAATAATACATCGTCTACCTGTTCAAGAGCGCCTTTCCACTCTTCAAATTTTTTGTCCAAAACATCAAGCTGCGTTTTAAGCGGGACATCGCTTAATGCCTGGAGAACTTCTTCTAATTGTTTCGATTTGAATTTCTTTCCCTTTGAACCTCCGAATTGGTCTGAATATCCATCGGTAACCAGGTACAGGAAATCACCTTCTTTTACATCCAGAGTATGCAATGTAAAGGAATCGCGTTTTTCATCCTTGCCTACAGGCATTTTATCTGCAGGCAACATTACCATTTTATTATTTATCCTAACAATAGGTCCGTTATTGGCGGCAGCATATGTAATGGCACCCGATTTTTTATTAAAGCATACAAGAGTGCCATCCATTCCGTCACGCGCGCCATCCTGTGAGATGGCGTTTATCAGACGTTCCCTTACATGATTAAAAATTAAGTGCGGCTCAGTAATGTTTTTTTCATTAATAGCTTCGTTGAGGTAAGTAGTATTCAGCAAACTCATGAATGCTCCGGGAACACCATGTCCGGTACTATCACAAACAGCGATGAAAAAAAGACCGTTACTATAAGTTGCCCAATAAAAATCGCCGCTAACAATATCTTTGGGTTTATAAAGGATAAAATAATCTTTTAAATTTTGGTCAAGAATATAATCAGGAGCCAATAATGCTTTCTGTATCCTTTGGGCATAATGAATGCTATCGGTTATTTCCTTATTTTTTTCAGTAATTAAGTTATAGGCTTCTTTTAATTCTACGTTTCGTAAACGTTCAATTTCCTGTTCTTTTTCAAGAAGAAGATTGTTTTGAAGTGTATCTATTTTTGCTTCTTTTTCATGCTGATGAAGGCTTATGGTTATTGCAAGATATTTTTCAATACAATCCAGAGCTTCTTTAAATTTGCCAAGTGACTTATATATTAAACCGAGCTCATTATATATTTGCGCCTCTTTTGCCGGTTGATTAATTTCTATGGCAAGCGCAACAGCTTTTTGTAAGTAATCTATTGCCAGTTCTTTTTTATCTGTTTCTTTATAAACCGATGAAATTTCTGTAAGGCTGCTGAAAGCAAATTGCTTAAGATTACTTTCTTCACGAAGCTTTAATCCCTGAAAAAAATAGTTTAATGCCTGATCATAATTTTTCTTCCGTTTATATATCTGTCCAAGGTCGGTTAATGCCCGGCTTTCGCCGATTAAATTTTTTTGCTCCCGTAATACTTCAAGGCTTTTTTCCGACATTAAAATCGCATCGTCATACTTTCCCTGCTCGGTATAAATGTTTGCAAGACTTGTATAGATACGCCCACCCCACGAACTTGAGTTTACAAAACCGGTATGAAGGCCCTTCCGGTAATACTTTTCAGACTCAACATATTTCTTTAAGTCTTTAAAAACAGTGCCCATCACATAAAAGGCCATTGTTTTATCCATATCATCTGCCGTGTCGTTCTCATAAAAATCTACTCCTTTAAGAGCGTTATACATTGCAGGTTCATGCTGACTTATACTGTTATAAATAATTGCAAGAGTTAAACGTGCGTTGGCGATCCATTTTTTATCTCCCAGTTCGGTAAATAATGTGATGGATTCATTTAATTGTTTAATTGATAATGGCGCATCATGCAATATAATAAAAGCACCCATTCCCATGTTTAAAAGGGTACGCGCCTGACCATAGGTATAATTCAGAACGATACATTTTTCAAGAGCTTCGCGGCCCATGCGCATGGGATCCGAATCAGTAACGATAGCGGTTCCACGGATATTCCAGATCATATCATTTAGTTCATCGATAGACCTGATCTCTTCTTCCCTGCTATTTGAATTTTTTTCCAATAGTTAAAGTTAAATTTTTATCCCAATAATTAAAACATCATCTACCTGTTCAAGATTACCGCGCCATTCTTCAAAATTATTTAATAATATTTCTTTTTGTTCGGAAACCAAAAGTGAACTGCATTCGAGAAGCAGATTCTCCAGAGGCTTGTACTTAAATTTTTTACCTTTTGGACCGCCAAACTGGTCGGGATAGCCATCCGTAAATAAATATAAATTATCGCCGGGTTTAAAATCAATCTCAAATAATGTAAAAGGCTGCTCACGTTCACCTTTGCCAACAGGCATTTTATCAGCTTTCAGGTTAATGATGGTATGGTTAGAAATAATCAAAGGATTATTATTAGCGGCAGCATAGGTAATTTTACCCGAAGTTTTATTCAGACAGAGGAGAATGCCGTCGAAACCGTCTTTCTGTTCTTCTTTACTTATACTATCTATAAGCCGCTTACGCACATAGTTAAAAACCTCATGAGGTGTAAAAATATTTTTTTCTTTTATGGCCTCACTCAGGAAACCAATATTAAGCAGGCTCATAAAAGCTCCGGGAACACCGTGGCCTGTACTATCGCAGCAAGCCAGAAAAAATAATTCTTCACCATTTGTATGCACTGAGGCCGCCCAATAAAAATCACCGCTTACAATGTCCTTCGGTTTAAAAAGCACAAAATTTTCAGCTAAATTTTCGTTTAAAAATTCCTGATGAGTTAACAGAGCATTTTGAATACGTTTAGCGTAATGTATAGAATCGAGAATTTCTTTTTGTTTTTCATCAACAAGCTCTTTCTGATGTTGCATTATTTCTTTTGCATGCTCTACTTCCTTTTTCTGGAGGGTGATGATTTTGTTCTTTTTCTTATTTTGCTGAAGACTTCGAAATACAAATGCGGCTAATAAAATCATTAATACAAAGCCAATTATAAAGGCGTTTCTCTGAGTATTCTTAAGGGCAATTTCATTTGATTGAAGAACTTTGTCTTTATTAAGCAAGGCGATTTCCTTTTCTTTTTTTTCGGTCTGATATTTGGTTTCCATTTCCGCAATCTGTTTTTGCCCTTCACTGAACAATAAGGAGTCTTTTAACTCCATTGTTTTTTTAATCCATAACAAAGATGTTTTTTCATCGTGCATAATTTCATAAATATCGGCCATGGTTTGGTAACAGTGTACCATATTTTCTTTATCTCCTTGCGCAGCAGCCAGAGTCATCGCTTCTTTTACCGCATCGAGTCCTTCTTTTGGTTTTCCAAGTTTACTTATAATAGTGCCATAATTATTGAGTGCAATTGTTAATCCCGAAACATCTTTTTGCTTTCTTTTTATTTCTATGGCTTCGTTAATATAGGGCAGTGCTTCGCCGTATTTATGAGTTGAAGCCAGGAGCGAACTTATATTAAGAAGGGAAGCCGACACCATAGTAGAGCTGCCATACAATTTTTTAAGTCTCAGTGCTTCTTTGTAAAATGAAATTGCCTCATCATATTTTTTTTCCTTTTTACAAAGAATACCCATTTGCTCTATTAATTGAATTTTAAGGAAGTTATCATTGGTACTCATGCCAAGGTCATATGCTTTCATAAGATACAACCTGGCTTTTTTTAAATCATGAAACTCTTTATAAACCGAAGAAATATTTCCTAACGTTTCTGCCTGATCCTTTTTATCACTCTGTGAACTTTTTTCTTTTAATCTTAGAGCTTCTATATAACATTGTAGGGCTTCGGCGTACTTGCCTTTTTTCTTATACAATCCGCCCATATTGTTTTTAATGCAAGAGCTAATAAAATCATTTGCTTTTAAATTTTTATCTGCGTCTTTAAGCAACCCCAACGCCTTATCAGGATCGCCATTAGCCTCATACATGATTGCCAGATTATTGAGGCTCTTTACTGCGGGTGTTTTGTCGGTAAATGTTTTTCTTATATCATAGGCTTTCAATCCAAAGTTAATCGCTAAAAGCATGTCGCTTTTATAATAATAAATGGAAGAAATTGTGCTGTAAGCAATGGCAATTTTATTTTGGTTATTTGCCTTTTTAGCAAATGAAAGTGATGTGTTGGCGTATGAAAGGGCGCTATCGGTACTTGTATTTAGCTTATCCCAACTAAGTTCATCATAACACGATGATAAAATTGAATCATGTGGAGATGAACGTATTAATTTCAGCAGGCTGTCGGTTTTTCTGTCCTGACCGGCGCAAGTAACAACGAATAAAAAATAAAAAATGATAAAATGTATGTGCCGGTGTTTAATTGGTAATTGCTTCATTTGAGTTCTTTAATTTTATACTTTTATTCCTATTATCAGCACATCATCAACCTGTTCTAAATTGCCCCGCCATTCCTCAAACTTCTTTAACAAGGTTTCTTTTTGCTCAGAAACCGAAAGTGAACTTGATTCAAGAAGGAGTTGCTCAAGTTGTTTGTATTTGAATTTTTTTCCTTTAGGGCCGCCGAACTGGTCGGCAAATCCATCGGTATATAAATAAAGGGTGTGGCCCTCATTCAGTTTAAGCGAATGAGTTGTAAATGAATCCTGTTTTTCGCCTTTACCCACGGGCATTTTATCTTTTTTAAGAACCGTTGACTTATTTTCCAAATCATCATTTCCACCTTTTGAAAATTCAGAAATTAAAAGAGGTGCATTATGAGCGGCCGCATATGAAATTTCTCCTGTTATCTGGTCAATACATAATATTACCCCGTCAAAACCATCCTGCTGACCTTCTTTACTAATACTGGTTACAAGCCGCTCACGAACATAATTAAGCACAGCGTGCGGCTCTGAAATCTTTTTTTCATTAATGGCTTCACTTAAAAAACCCATATTCAGTAAACTCATGAACGCCCCCGGAACCCCATGTCCTGTACTATCGCAAACGGCCAGGTAAAATTTATTATCCTGAACGGTGGCCCAGTAAAAGTCGCCGCTTACAATATCTTTTGGTTTGAATAAGATAAAATGCGATTTTAAATTCTCGGTAAATAAATGATCGTTTGCCAGCAGCGCGTATTGAATGCGTTTAGCGTAATTGATAGAATCAACAATTTCTTTCTGATGAGTTTCAACTATGTGTTTCTGGTCTTCAACCACTTTTTTTTGCGATTGAATAATTACATTTTGTTTTTGCGTAATCTTAAAACGATTATAAGTGAATGCGCCGAAGAAGAAACAAATTACCAAACCCCCACTTACGGAATACATGATAGAGCGTTGTTGCTTTTCTTTAACCTGATAAGTAAACTCCCTTTTTTCTTGTTCAGCTTTTGAAATAACTTCCTTTTTTTCGAATTCATACTGAAGTTGTTTTTTAACCATGCTGTTTTGAAGTTCGTTATTACTAATGCTATCGCGCATTTTTACTGCCAGCGATAACATGGCGTGGGCTTTATCATATTTTTCTTCAATTAAATATATATCCTCCAGTGTTATAGCGGCGTTGCTTATATTTTCAGGAAAACCAATTTTTCTGGCAATTCTTAAAGCCTCCTCGGTGTGCTTTTTTGCCTGAACCAAATTATTTTCCTCAAGGAAAATTTTTCCAAGATTACACAATGCATATGAAATACCTTTTTCATCATTTATAAGTTTTCTTATTTCAAGACTTTTTGTAAAATAATACTTAGCGCTAAAATAGCTTTTAAGATTTAAATAAATTCCGCCTATGTTTTGAAGAGAATAACCGATGCCCGATTTGTCTTTAATTGACCTTCTGATATTAAGTCCTTTAAAATAATAGAAGAGCGCTTTTTTGTAACTTCCTGTTTTGTCGTAAATATTTCCAATATTACTTAATGATATAGCCTGACCGAATTTATCGCCTATTTCTTTTTGAATTTCAAAGCTTTTCTGATAATAATTTAAAGCCGATAAATATTCTTTTTGAGAATTATAGATGTAACCGATGTTATTTAAAGAATAAGACTGTCCTGCCTTATCTCCAATTTCCTCCTGAATTTTAAGACTTTGGTGAAAACATTCCAGGGCCTGCGTAACTGCTCCCAGGTTATTATTTAAGTATCCTTTATTATTTAAAAATGCAGAGTAATGCTTTTTTCCGAATAATTTAATAGCAGGGTTTTTATGTAAGGTAAATTCTTTGGCAAGAGCACCCAGCATGTCATTAAAAGGCGACCATACCGCATCTTCATTAATTGCTTCAATTACCATGGTTAACACCGCTAATTTGTGCGTATCTTGCGGAGCCACCTTCACGTAGTGTATCAGCGAATCCAAAATTTTGTTCTGGCCCCTGTAAATCTGCATGCCAAGGCAGACAAACGTGAAAATAAAAAGATAAAGTCTTTTAATCATTTTTTTTAATTGTTTGATTTTAATTTGTTCAAACATTTATTAATGTAACCATCAGATGTTATTAAAGCGGTTTGAATTCTTTTGGCATAGTGTATGGAGTCAAGAATTTCTTTTTGTTTATCTTCTATTATCTGATTTTTTTGTTCAAGGGCCATATGAGCACGTCGCTTATCCCTGAATTGTTTTAAGGTTATGAATAAGGAAACAATAACCAGAAAAAATCCTCCTATCAAAGCAAATATAATAGTTTCATTCCTGGAGTTTTGAAGCGATTGAATATCATTATCTTTTTTCAGCATCGCTATCTCGGCCTGTTTAGATTCTAACTGATGTTTACTCTCCAGCTTTTCGATATTTCGGCTGCTTTCTGTTGAAAAAATAGAATCCTTTAGTGAATAATATTTACTTTGAAAAAGATAGGCCTCTTTTAAATTGCCCATATTATTATATACTTTATTAAAATTGAGATAAATGGCCAGCCTTACGTCTTTATCAGGATTCAAGGCTTCCAGCGCGAGCGCCTCTTTTAATAAAGTTAAGGCCGCCGTATAATTTTTCATTTGGTTTTCTATATCCGCACAATCATTTACTGATCTGATAATTGAATTTTGATCTTTAAGTTTGCGTCTAAGATTTAGTGCCTCATAAAAATACCTGCGTGATTGCTCAAGGTTACCTTTTAGGTACTGGAGATATGCTAAATTACTGTAAGATCTTCCCAATCCATCGCTGTCGTGCATTTGCATTCTGATTTTTAGCGCCTGCAAATGATATTTCTCTCCTTCACCATAATTTTTAAGACTCAGATAGGTATAGCCAATATTATTATATAAATCAGCCTTTTTGGTTTGAAAGTTGTACTGGTTACATATAGAGAGAGCCTTAAGATAATACTCCAGAGCTTTGCCGGGATTTTTTTGTCGTGTATACACTTTACCCATTTGATTTAAAACGGTTACGGTTTGATAATGCAATTGCTTTTTTTCACTTAACTCATAAGCTTTCAGATACCATGAAAATGCTTTTTCAAAACTTGCATCATGCAAAAAAAATGCCCCTTGTATTGAAGCTATTTCAACATTCACAGAATCATTTTTTAAAACTGCATTTAACGCGGCGGCTTTGTCTAAATAAAATGTTACAGAATCGAACAAACCGCCTTTAAAGGAAGCCGCCTTTTTAAGATTTAAATTAATTTCATTTTTTAAGGATTGTGACCGGCTATTAAAGTTTAAACATAAAATAACAAGCAAACCCCAAATTTTTAATCTTAGGTTAATTTTATTTAGATTGTAATAAGCTGGTCGCATTGATTAAAGTTTAACTCCCATCATTAATACGTCGTCCACCTGTTCCAGAGACCCGCGCCAGTCACTAAAAACTTGTTCAAGTAAATGAGCCTGATCTTGTAGTGATAAATGAAAATTAGCCAGCAATAATTCTTCGAGGGGTTTGTATTTAAATTTCTTTCCCTTAGGCCCACCAAACTGATCGGGATAACCATCAGTGAACAAATATAAAACCGAGTCAGGTTTAACTTCTATTTGAAACAAACTAAACGGATTTGTTTTCTCTCCTTTACCAACGGGCATTTTATCCGATTTTAAAACCGTTAAAGAATTTCCGGAAATAAGTAAAGGATTATTGTTTGCTGCCGCATAAGTTATTTGTCCGCTTGTTTTATTGATGCACAAAAGAATACCATCAAAACCATCTTTTTGTTCTTCTTTACTTATGCTTTCTATAAGACGTTGGCGAACATAATTAAAAATGGCATTGGGTTCGGTTATATCTTTTTCATTAATGGCTTCACTTAAAAAACCTATATTAAGCAGACTCATAAACGCGCCGGGCACCCCATGTCCGGTACTATCGCAACAGGCCAGATAAAATAATTCTTCTTTTTTACTGTTAGTTGCGCGGGTGGCCCAATAAAAGTCGCCACTCACAATATCTTTTGGTTTAAATAAAATAAAATTTTCTCTGGTGTTTCTATTTACAAAATCTTTATTGGCCAGAAGACTATTTTGAATTCGTTTCGCATAATTAATCGAATCGATTATTTCTTTTTGTTTTTCTTCAACCAACTCTTTTTGCTTTTCAACTTCATGTTTTTGTTTTGAAATAATCTGGTTGGCTTCACGTTGTTGTTTTAATCCTTTAAAAATAAAATAACTGAAAATTGTCATTAGCCCCAAAACACCGCATACCCACCAAATAATCAGTTTTTGTTTTCTTGCTTCAGCAAGCGCAATTACTTTTTGTTTGTCATTTTCCGCCTTTGTTAGTGCCTCTTTTTTATCAAATTCAAAATTCATTTCCAGCTCTTTTCTTTTTTCAGATGAACTTTCCTGATAAAGAGAATCTTTATACAATCCGTACAATTCAAGGTAATGTGCTGCTTCTTTGAACTCCCCCAGCTTTTTACAGGCCGTACCCAATCCTTTATATGCAAGTGAATAATTATCCAATCCTATCACATCATCCACTTTAAGAACTTTTAAAAAGGTTTCCTTTGCTTTTTTAAACTCTTTAATTGAAAGATAATTTCCGGCGAGATTCACATAATCCGTACCAATATTTGGATAACCTTTGTTTAACTTGATTTGTATGGTTTCAAGTAAAGTTTCAATGGATTTAGCATAATTGCCTTTATCATGATAAACGTTTGACATATCTGAAAGGATTACGGAATATATTTCGTCATTTTTACAGCTCTTTGACTTTAGAAGGGCTCTTGAATAATATAAATAAGCGGAGTCTGAATAACCTGCTATCTTTTCGTAAAAACGAATATCAGAGAACGCGTTACCTATCGCCACTTCCCGTGCAGCGGTTTTGCATTTATCAAGAGTATCAAGAAACAACAAAGCCTTTTTGTAATAATCAAGAGCAATTCTTGGCTTTTTAAGATCTAAATACACATTTCCTATATTGACAAGCCCGCCTTCAATGTTTGAAGAATCGTGTACTTCCCCCGAAACTTTTAAGAATTTTAAAAATTCGTCAAGCGCTTTGTTATAATTACCTTGCGAAAAATGAAATGCTCCAATATGGTTCAGTGCAGTTAAATATTCCTTTGAATTTTTAGCAGCGTAACCGCTATCTGTGGTTTTCTTAAAATAAAATAAAGCTGAATCAAATTTATTTTGTTTTTCATATGCGGTACCAATCCTATTATAAAAATAAGGGAATTTGATTTTTATTTTATGCCCCTGCGCTTTTTGCATGGCAAGGTAACAAGCATAAATAACAGAATCGGTAGTTTGGTTTTTAAACTGCCGGGCCATGAACTTTTTCACCAACCTCATGTTTTTTGTGTACACAGCCGTAT
>JAOQAF010000069.1 GCA_025963735.1 Bacteroidota bacterium | reverse complement strand
TTCCTGCAGTTCTTCATCTGAATAACGCAGAGTTTTTGAAGTTTCTGAAGTAAGTATTGGGTTTTCTTGAGGGATTGAATTCTCAGGGCCGGGGATATTAACTTGTTCTTTTTTCATAGTGATTGCTTTTGTTCGATATCTTAATAATAAGTTGTTTTTAAGAATATCATATCAAAAGTATTTTAAAAGGTGTGGCTGCAAATTAATATTCGGTAAGCCTGCCTTTTATATAGGTGAGAGCATAAAACTTTGTGCCTGATATTTACAAGGGAAATGCTTTATGGGTAAAACCTTTAAAAATTGTTGCCTTTTTATAGTTTTACTATATTGAAATCTAACAAAAAAGGAATAATTTTTTAAAATACAGTATATATGTAACAGATTGAAAATCTCTCACCTTTAATAGAATTAAGTGTTGAGTTTCGGATATTGGCTTATTTTCACACATGGTCGCAATCCCTTTGGCACCGGCCTATTTATCGATAAATGCCACATTTCTTTAGCCAAAATCCGTTAAATTAACCCCTGAATCACAACCTTTATCCTTCTGATTACGTTAAACAATATATACACCGCATCGCTAAAAGGGAATAAAGTATTACACAAGAGCGATTAATAAATAAGATAAACTGTTCCCATTAATAGTCACTTAAAACTTGAACACATGAAGAGCCTAAGAAAATTCCAACATATAGTCCTTTTAGTTATGAGTTTGTTTTTTATAACTAACAAAGGAAATGCACAACCAATACCTACCAACTTTTTCGGGCAAAATGCCTGGATGCCCGATACAATCGGTTCTACCTTATTAGGTGGTAAATTACATAAAAGCTGGGGTAAGGTTAAAGACAGTAAAGCTTCTATTATACGTTTTGGTGGTATTGCTCCTGACAGGGATATGCCAACTAATTACCAGTATATTAAAATGATTGACTCTATCCGTGCTAAAGGTATGGAGCCAATTATACAAGTGCCTTTTTACAAATGGAAATATTCAGCTGCTCAGGCTGCTGAGATTGTACATTATATTAACGTTGTAAAGGGTAGAAATATTAAATATTGGATTATTGGTAACGAACCGGATTTAGATTATGCTTATACAACTGCTAATCAGGTAGCGTCTTACTTTAAGCCTTTTGCTTCTGCCATGAAAGCTGCCGATCCTAGTATTTTAACTGTTGGTCCTGAGTGTGCTTGGTTTAACCAGAGTATAATTAACGGTTTAACTGATCCAAATGGTCCGGATGATATTACAGGTCGTGATGCTGCCGGTAGGTTATATCTTGATATCATTTCTTTTCACACGTATCCATTTAACGGTACACAAACACGTGCTCAGGTTATTTCTAAATTATCTTCTACAGGTGGTTTACAGGATAATCTTACTTACTTAAATGGTAGAGTAGCTGCTTGTAATTCTGCACACGGTCGTTCAGGAAATGCAGTGTTAAGAACTGCTATTACTGAAGCTAATATTAACTACAAAAACAGTTCTACTGATGATTTAAATGGTGTGGGTGTTAATAGTTTTATTGGTGGTCAGTTTATAGCTGAAATGTTTGCTGTGGGTATGAAAAACAGTGTAAACTTTATGAACATATGGAGCGTTGTTGAAGGTAACAATACAGATCTTAACATCGGTTACTTAGATGCGGTTACCGGAAATAAGAAGCCTGCTTATTACCATTTTCAAATGATTGCTGAAAACTTTAAAGGTACTTTTATCCCGGGTACAAGTAACCAGGGTAATGTTAAAACGTTTGGTAGCAACAACGGTCAGAATATTACTGTTATGATTATGAATCAGGAATTAACAAACTCTTATAACTATACTGTAAAATTAAACAGTAATGCTGTAAGCGGTTCTAATCCTTTAAAGATAAATATCAATGCTGGTTTAGGTGCTGAGTATAGCGATGTGGTTCCTGCGCAAGGTTCAGTTTTACTTACCTTTAATGCTCAAGGTGCTTTAGTTAAAAAGATCGAGTATTCTTTAGGTACACACGCCATTGCTAACTTGCCTCCAACCACAACTCAGTTTAATAGCATCGCCACTAATGTTTCTACTAATGATAACGACTTAGGTACTTTGAAAGGTTTTAACATTAACGTGTTCCCAAACCCAGCTAACTCTAAGTTTACTGTTGAATTAGACAGAAAGAATCCTGAAGAGAAGAAGTTTGAAATTGAACTTTATGATTTAATGGGTCGTCTTGTTTATACTAAAACTTCTGTGTTCTCTGAACGTAAACAGGAAATTGATTTAACTGGTAACAATATTGCTGAAGCTGTTTATATTGTGCGTGTTAATGAACAAGGTGACAAGGATAATACAAGATCTGAAAAAATTGTTATTTTTAAGTAATAATTTAGAGATCGCTCTTCTAATACAATGTAAAAGGCCCTGTTGGAAATCAGGGTCTTTTTTTGTTTAAAAAAGTCGGGGCATTAACCAACGTCTGCCATAACGATACACAAACCATAAGCTTCTTGGCTCTGCTATAGTACGTCTATCGCTAACAGCTTATCGCCCGGACCGATATATCATCGCCGGAAAAACGCCTCTGGATAAATATCTCACCGAGGTAATTTGTAAATCAGAAATTAGATGTAGCCCAAAGCATCTTTTCCCTAGCCGGGTTATTCGTTGAAGGCCGGTATTTAATAGCCAACTGTTTTGGTGGTATTAAAAGCGGTTAAAAAGTCGCTGGTATTTTCGTTGAAAGCCACTTAAGCAACGCCGGTTTAATACAGATCTTATTTAACCTTTGTAAGGATTGGGGAATTGTTTTCCTATTCAAAAGAAGGTCCAATAAATAAGCGCCAATTTTACCAACAAAAGCCGGTTGAAAGCCCAAGCTATAAAATATCGGTTTGGGCGATTCAAAACCGTTAGCTACCGAATAAAGTCCGGAAACGCCTCTTTTATGTAATATTTTTACATAGTTAAAGATACAATTGTTGTTTAAAAGATGGAGAAATTGTTGCGATATGAAAAATAATCTTCCTAAAGTTTTAATGTTAGGGTGGGAATTTCCACCTATTATCAATGGAGGATTAGGGGTTGCCTGTCATGATCTTTCCAGTGCCATGTCTGAAATTGCAGACATTACCATGGTGGTGCCAAAAACCAGTCCGGGTTTTAAAATGAAAAACATGAATCTTGTTGGTATCAACAATATTGATGTAAATACCTTTGATAGCCTGCCACAGAATTTTCACACACCTCTTCCTTTCAAGCTTCATTCAGTTCCGGCTGATATTAACCCCTACTACTCACAAAATAATTCTGAGCATTCTTCACAATTTATGGGGGGTACTAAAAACACAACAGGAAAAGAGAAATTAGAAGCTTTTAATATAGACAGTTTATATGGTGGCGATGTTATTCATAAAGTGATGCAGTACGCTGATATTACTGCCTCAATAGCCTCTACCATGCCCTTTGATGTAATACACGCGCACGACTGGATGACCATGCTGGCCGGTATTAAAATAAAAGAACAAACAGGTAAGCCTCTTGTAATGCATATTCACTCTCTGGAGGTAGATCGCAGCGGTCCGGATAACAGAGGATGGGTGTATCAACTCGAGAAAAAAGGAATGGAGTTCGCCGACCTTTTAATGCCGGTAAGTCAGTTTACAGCCAATAATATCACAAAACATTATGGTATTGCTCAAGATAAAATGAAAGTTGTTCATAACGGCAGCATGCATATCCAATCATTTAAAAGTGAACGAAAGTTCAGAGAAAAAACGGTATTGTTCGTAGGCCGCTTAACCCGTCAAAAAGGGCCGGAGAAATTTTTAGATATAGCAACACGTGTACTTGATGTAAATCCGGATGTACGTTTTGTTATGGCGGGTGTGGGTGATTATTTACAAAATGTACTGGAAAAAAGTTCATACAGACACATAGGAAACAGATTTCACATGACAGGTTTTTTAAACCAGGAAAAATTAAGGTATCTGTTTTCGGTAAGCGATGTATATTGCATGCCTTCTGTATCTGAACCTTTTGGTTTGTCAGCTGTAGAGGCTGCCCATTTTGGCATTCCCTGCGTTATTTCAAAACAGTCGGGTGTGGCGGAAGTTTTAAGCGGTGCTCTTAAATTTGATTTTTGGGACGATAAAAAAGCTGCCGGATATATTTTAAACCTGCTTAACGACGATGTGTTGCGAAGGAAAGTTGTTTCGGATGCTTCAACAAATTTAAAAAATATAACTTGGGATATTTCGGCTCGCAAGATTGTAGATGCTTATGCCGAAAAGCAATTTATATAAACAAAAACATACATCATGCCATCAGTTTGCTTTTATTTCCAGGTTCATCAACCTTTTCGTATTAAGGATTATTCTTTTTTCGATATCGGTCAATCGCATTTATATGAAGACGATAAAAAAAACGAAGAAATTTTAAATAAAGTTGCTGAAAAATGTTATCTGAAAACAAACAGAAAAATGCTGGATCTGATTCACCGCCACAACGGTAAATTCAGGATTAGTTATTCTATAAGTGGTACTGCCATTGAGCAGTTTGAAAAGTACAGGCCCGATGTATTGCAGTCTTTCATTGATCTGGCAAATACCGGATGTGTTGAATTTCTCTCTGAAACATATTCGCACTCACTTAGTTTTATTTACTCTAAAGATGAATTTGTACGTCAGGTAAATAAACATGCGGCCATGATTAAAAAATATTTTAACCAGGTGCCTAAAGTGTTTCGTAATACCGAATTAATTTTTAACAATGAGCTTGCAGCCTTCATTGAAGGAATGGGATATAAAGGAATTATTTGTGAAGGTGTTGATCGTATTTTAAATGGAAGAACTCCAAATTATTTATACAATTCGGTGAGTGGTAAAAATATAAAGTTGTTATTAAAGAACTACCGCTTGTCAGATGATATCGCGTTTCGTTTTTCGGATAAAGGATGGGCTGAGTTTCCGCTTACTGTAGATAAATATAAAAAATGGGTGTACGATGTTGCCGGTAACGGTGAAACAATAAACCTGTTTATGGATTATGAAACGTTTGGCGAGCATCAATGGGAATCTACCGGGATCTTCGATTTTCTTGATCACTTACCGGGCGCCATACTTGAGCATCCCGATTTTAATTTTAAAACTCCCTCTGAAGTTATTGATGCTTATCCAGCAAGAGATACTTACGATGCCCACAATTTCACTTCATGGGCAGATATGGAGCGTGACCTTTCTGCATGGCTGAGTAACTCCATGCAAAAAGAATCCATAAAACGCATTTATTCACTTGAACAAGATGTGAAGGCGTGTAATGATCCTGATATTTTAAATGTATGGGAACGTCTTCAAACATCTGACCACTACTATTACATGTGTACCAAGTTCTGGAATGATGGTGATGTGCACAAGTACTTTAGCCCCTTTGAATCGCCCTACGATGCTTATATGTTTTTTATGAATGTATTCAGCGATCTGGAGTGCGTTCTGAAGAGAAAAATGGCCGCGCTTAACACCGGAGATGTAGAAAATGCTAAAAGAATTCGTTTGCAGTCGAATGACGGCGAGTTAATTAAAGATCAACCGGCGCTAAGTTCTTAAATGAAATTATAAATTTAAAATCCAGAGAAAGATGATACTTATAGCAGATAGCGGTTCTACTAAGACCGATTGGGTTTTACTAGATGAAAAAAATAAAAAGCATTATAAAACCATAGGGTACAATCCTTATTTTATAAATTCAGAAAATATTTATCATTCATTATCAGAGAAGTTGGTTCCTAACTTCGAACCAACGGTTATAAAAAAAGTGTTTTTCTACGGTGCCGGCTGTTCCACTACAGGAAATGCTTCCATTGTAAACAACGCGCTTACCCGTTGCTTTATAAACTCTGAAATATCAGTAGGTCACGATATGCTGGCAGCAGCAAGAGCCCTTTTGGGTAATAAAAAAGGTTTTGCCGCCATTATAGGCACAGGCTCCAATACATGTCTATACGATGGGAAGGAGATTGAAAACAACATCGACTCCCTGGGATATCTGATGGGTGATGAAGGAAGCGGAAGCTACATCGGCAAAAAGATTGTGAGGGATTTTATGAGGGGTTACTTACCTCCTGAATTAACGAAAAATTTTAATGATACCTATCATTTAAGTAACGCTGAAATTTTTGATAACTTATATAACAAGCCGTTACCTAATCGTTTCCT
>JAOQAF010000062.1 GCA_025963735.1 Bacteroidota bacterium | reverse complement strand
GTTTAACCTTTTCTTCGGCCATCTTTTTTTCAGTAACATCCCGTGTAATTTTAGAATACCCGGTTAGTTCATTTTTTTCATTATAAAGCGCGGTAAAAATTACATCGGCCCAGAATTTTGTCCCGTCTTTTTTTACGCGCCAGTCTTCATCCTCAAAACGTCCGTTAAGTTTAGCCATTTCAAGATTTTTTCGCGGCTTACCTTTTTCAACATCTTCTTTAGGGTAAAAAATGGAGATGTTTTTACCAATAACTTCTTCAGCTTTATAACCTTTAATGGTTTCGGCCCCGGTGTTCCAATTCAGAATATTACCATTGGGATCGATCATAAAAATTGCGTAATCTTTAACGCCTTCTATGAGCAAGCGCAATCTTTTTTCACTGTCTTTTAAAGCCTGTTCTGTTTTTTTGCGCTCGGTTATATCTTCAGATATGCCCAACAAATAAACCGGTTTTCCATTTTCTACAATGGCCATTTTTTTGGTATGCAGCCAGCGGAAACCAGTAAGTGTTTCAACAAGTTCTTCGGGTATGTCAGTTATACCCTCATTTTTAAGTGCTTCCCTGTCTTTTGCTGTAAGTTCCTCCGCCTGTGCTTTAGGGAAAAGATCAAAGTTGGTTTTACCAATTAATGCCTCGTTTGAAAGATTCATTAATTTTTCACCTGCTTTATTTATCCGCAGATATTTCAGTTCTTTTACATCCTTTACAAAAACAACATTTGGAATATTATCAAGAATGGTATCTAAAAAATGATTGGCTTCCTTAAAATTCTCCAGTTGTTTATGTTCTGCTTCGTGAGAGGCTACAAGCTCCTCAGCTAATGTGTTTAATCCGATAGCAACGGCATCAAGCTCATCGCCCGCTTCACTTACCTCGGCCTTTTGGCTAAAATCAAAAAGTGTGTATTTCAAAAGCACTTCCATTATGGAAGCTACTCTTTTTTCGTAATTTTTAATTTGTCTGCCCGAGTCCTGGGCTTCTTCTCCAAGTGTGTTTAAGCCAATGATAATAGCGTCAAGTTCATCTCCCTTATCCGAAACGGTTTCACGTTTGCTATAATCGCCAACGTTATATTGAAGGATAAGATTTATAATCTTTTCTATCCGTTCATCTTTATTTAAATTGGTAGTACTCACACTTTACAAATATTGCTTGATCCATTCTACGGCTTCTTCCTGTGTATTAAACATTTTGGTTGGATAAGGAGGGGGTTTTAACCCAAAGAATAAATTGGCAATCATTTTACTTACAGGAGAGGTGGTAACAATGGCAAAGGCCTTGGCAACGCTTGCTATTTCATCAGCAATAAAATCCCTGTGTTCTTTAGCCGGTGGCGGAGCTTTGGGATTTGAGCCCCCAACTATGCATACCTTTTTACCGCCGGTTAATTCCCTGAACAGTTTCATTTCGTCTCTAATTTCTTCCATGGTTACAAGGGGCGGAACATCAAGCCGTGGTTGAGAGAACAAAATGCCATTTTCATCAAACCATACAGTAGACGCACGCAAATTATGTGTTTTTGTGCCTTCCGGAATTTGCATATTTTATTTAATTAAGTGAATGATTTAAGCAACGTTATGGAGATAAATATAAAGGAAACTTTTTAATTCACTGAATGAATTATCATTTCCGTTTTTTAAGGGTAGGGGCATGCGTTGTAGAACATTCTCTACGATATTTTGAATAAGTGAAATTTTGTGTAGCTATCAGAGTGTATTTCCATCTTTTTTGGAGGGATCTTTATCCATTTCTTTAGGTTCAATATGGAGTTCCCTGAGCTTTTCATAGTAACTTTTACCCTCTTTCCTGCCTTCAGAATCTTCTTCGGTATTATTAGAGTGCGGGTCATCCGCTCCTGTTTCCGTTAGTTCGGTATCCTGGTTACTGAGAGAATTTTCATCATCCGGATCGGGATGAAAATCATGGATAAGGTTATGGGTTGCCATGGCTTTGTGATTAATACTATTATATAGTATGTTAAAATCATGCCAGTAAAAAAATAGCCTGAATAATAATACGGTGGATTAAAAAAGCCCTTTCGGGGCTCATGTCTACATAATAAAATGCTATAAATAAGGCTAAACTTCCACCAGATTAAAAATGAATTGGCGTTTATTAGGACGGGAAAATTCTGTTTTAATAAGTGTGTTTAATATTCGGTGTAAAGTTAGTTTCAGTTCAACAAACTCCACTTTTTTAATGTGGTAATGTGCACCCTGATCATATAAAAAGGTAGTTACATCTTTATGCAAGCTGCTTGAATAAACAACAACCGGAATATCCTTTAGCTTATCGTGTTTTTTGATCTCATTCAAACATTCTGTTCCGCTTTTGCAGGGCATGTTAAAATCAAGAAAAAGTAAGTCGGGCAATTTTTCAATGTTGCGCACTAAATAATTCATTAACTGTTCACCATCGTTAACCGTTTTAAGTTTGGTTGGGATAGGAATTTGCACTAACGCTTTGTTAAATAATAAACAATCATGTTTGTTTTCTTCAGCGAGTAAAAGGTGTAAAGTTTTTTTTTCCATATTATTATATCAAATAAGAGAATAATATCTCAGGGAATATTATTCCGGGTTTTTTTAAATAAAAAGAGAAATAGTGACAAAAACGAGAAAATAAAGAGAACCGAAAAGAGAACCAAATAGGAAATAGAATTCTTTAATAAAGATAATAAGATTCTTTCTTCAAAAAAAGATTTATTTGATTTAAAACGGAAGTTTTCAACAAAATTTTCGATTAAACAAACAAAATACCCCTTAAAGTTATTAATACTGTAGATTAAATACTTGGTTATTTGAGTTTATTTTTTAAATTGCGAGCCACGCGCTAAAAAGGGCAAAATAAAGAATCCTGTAGTATTTACAGGATTCTTTTTACTAAGTATTATTATTTATTTAATTAATGATACGTGCCCTATAAGTTCATGTTCCTTATTTAATATATCTTTTACATGAGCTTTCCATACGTATACATCCTGTTTAATGGGTTCATCACTTCCTTTTGCCGTACCATCCCATTCATCATTAATACTGTTGGCTTCAAACAGTTTATGTCCCCAACGGTCGTATATCTGTAAATTAAACTGTGCAATTCCTACGCCCTTAGCCGCAAACCCATCATTCACACCGTCTCCATTTGGTGTAAAGGTGTTAGGTATGTAAATAACGTATGTTGGTTTTACAGTAAGAACTTTGTGTGCGGTGTCTGAACAACCATATTGCGTGGTAACTACCTGAAAAATTATGGGTTTGGTTTTATCAACGTTTTTTAAGGTGTAATTAAAATTGGGTGTTCCAAAACTGGAGCCATCACTTATATAATAATTAGTAGTACTTGCACCTGTGGCTTCTGATAGAACAGTAATACTTGGATCCATTTCATCAATGTCTTCCGGCGTTACTTTAAACCCGGCTACCGGATTTGGATACACCGTAACAAAATCTGGTTGATTTAAAGTTCCAATGCAACCGCTGTCGCTAACTACTTTTAACGTTACGTTATAATTTCCGGATCCATAGCAATGCGTTGGGTTTTGAGCATACGAAGGATAACTCCCATCGCCAAATATCCATTGAGTGGTTGTAATTGAACCGGTTGAAATACTTGAAGAGTTGGTAAAGGCCACACAAAGTTCGGGGCACCCTCTTGGATTCCTGGCGCTAAACAAAGCAATGGGCCGCGGGTTAACATAAACCGATTTTGATTTTACATCGATGCAGCCATATTGTGTTTGAACTTCGAGTTTTACCAAATAAACACCGTTAGATGAATAATTTGTTGTTGGGCTTGCATAAAGGTTGTCTATAATGTTATCTCCATTAAAATCCCAAAGATTACTGGTAATAGCTCCGTCGGCCGAGGATGAGGTGTTGGTGAATGTTGTAATATCACCAAGGCAACTTGATTTGGTATAAAAGCCTGCAACCGGATTGGCATGCACAACTACCGGATTTATTTTTTGAGAAGTACATTGTTTATCACTAAAGGCCTGTAGCTTGCAATTGTAATTTCCAAAATTTGGATAAACAAGAGAGGGGTTCACGCTTATTGTATCGTCCCATATTCCGTCGTTTTGAAAATCCCAGCGCCATTTTATAATTGTTCCTCCCGGAATAATAGTGCTGTTATTAAATTGAGTTGTTTGATTTTTACAGGCATTGTTAGATGAAAAATTAGTAACAGGTAAACTATTCACCGTTGCAGTATTCGTGTAAATGCGAACGCAGTTATGGCTTGATGTTACGGTTAACTGAACGGTATAAACTCCTGCCGCAGAATACAGGTGCTGCGGACTATTAGAATAATCATACGATAGATCTCCAAAATTCCAGGCATTTGAAATGATTTGCCCACCAGAAGCAATGCTGCTTTGGTTAATAAATGAATTTGTATTTCCAAAACAAACACTGTTGTTTGTAAATGAGGCTACAGGATTTGGGTATACCGCAACAGTTCCGGTTGAAGCATTTACGCAGCCATAGTTACTTGTAGCAACAAGATTAACCGTGTAGGTACCGGTATTAGGATACAGATATGTAGGATTTGCATTATTGTTGTCGGGCGTGCCGTTGTTATCAAAGTCCCAAACGTAATTTATAATGCTGCCTGAGGAAATGGAGCTGCTGTTATAAAAGCCGGTACCAACGCCTTCACAAACATTATTGCCATAAAAGGAAATTGTTGGAAGAGGATAAATGATAATATTATTAGTGGCCGAAGCAGTGCACCCCTGGTTGCTTGTTGCGTATAAAATTACGGGGAATGTTCCTGCGCCGGTATAATTTTGTGTAGGGATGGTTACCTGCGATGTGCCGCCATTTCCGAAAGACCAGGTATAACTTGAAATGGAGCCATAACTGATACCGGAATTGTTGGTAAAGCTAACCACCGAATTCATACAGGTGGAAGGAGCGTTGAAATTTACAGTAGGGTAGGGATAAATGGTGAGGCTTTGTGCAGTTGTATCGGTACACCCTTTATCAGAAGTTACAAGTAATGAAACATTATATGTGCCCGAACCTGCAAACGTTGCGGCTGGGTTTTGAGATGAACTAACAGAAGTTCCAAAATTCCAATAATAATTAATGATTGAACCATTGCTAATACCTGAAGTGTTAGTGAAATTATATTGTAATGCACAGGGATTATTTGAAACGGGGTTAAAAGAAGCAACAGGACTTGCGTAATGAGCAAGGGAGTATGTAAATACGGGACCAACACAGCCTGTAACCAGGGTGGTGTTGCACGTGTAAATTCCGGCAGCCATAGCATTAATACACTGACTGCTCTGATTAACAATGCCCGGACCGTTCCAGATATAAGTTCCCAAACCGTTAGGCGCGCAGAAATTTTTTATTGCACCCGCGCAGATACTATCAGAACTACCGCTAACAAAGGCCTGACAATTTCCATCAATATAAGCGTAGCCGTAGTGGCCTCCTAAGGCGCAATCAAAAGTGCTGAACCTGATGGTAACATTTTGTCCGATGTAATTAGTTAAGTCTACCAGCACATTTGTCCATGGTTTATAAACCACCCCGGGTTGGGTTTGTGAAGTATAAAAACCGGGAATATTTCCGCCGGAAGCCACATTATAAAAAGTACATGGTACCTGTGTTCCGGTGCTATCCATCATTTCAACCTGAAAGGCGGGTTGCTGTGAAGCTGTGTGGCCGGGGTCTTCAAACACAACAGCATAACGGTATGTGAAGTTGGCATTGGATGCACTAACTAAAAATGTTTGTTCAATACGGTCAGCTTCGCCACCGGTGTTGTTATCTCCAAGACGTAATGAGAAATTACCGCCGGGGGCAACAATCGGAAAACCTCCGGCCGGATCGGTGCCAGCACCCGAAGTAACTAATTGCTGACCGCCGGGATTAGGGCAGCAGCCTAAAGGGTTGAAACCCGGATGAAAGCCTGAGCTTGCAGTCCACCCGTTTATTGATCCATTTTCATAGTCAATATTAATGCAGGGACCTGCAAAAGTGTTTTGTGAACTGTTTGGATTTTTGTTTTGTTGGTTATTACCGGAGGACCCGGTTGAGTGAAGTGCAGTGGCGGATTTTTGGTGCGCAGAAAGAAATTCTTTTTTGTCTGCAGGACTTAAATGTAACTTATCGGCATAAGAGGCCCAAAAAGCCAGGTTAGTTGAAGATTGACCGGGAGTTACTTCTTGTTGTGTCTGGCCCTGGGTTATTACCTGAATAACTAAGCACAGAGCTGTAGCGAGGTAAATTTGTGTTTTCATGGTAATGGAGTTTTAAGTTAGTTTTACTCATGAGATTCTCTTTTTGAATAAGTGGATCTTCAGTTTTGCTTTTCACTTGCTTTTGCATTTTGAATTAATTTTTTAATTTTTAATTGATTTAAGTTTGGCGGGTTCTGTTAGAGTTGGGGGTTGATAATTCTTTTGTATAATATTTTACGGGAGATCTTTAAAAAGGTTGTGGTGGGTTATCAACTTTTCGATAAAGATTTTAAAAGAACTGACAAATATTGGTTTATAAACAGCTTAAGGTATTTTAAATGCGCCAACGATTCTGCGGGAAAGAGCTGAAAGCGCCTGTTTGGAGTGTTTCAAAAAGAAAACATAAATGATTACCTTTAAGTAATTATTAAAATGAAATCGATCTCTCTGCATGAATTAAAAAAGGAGCTGCAACAATTAGCCCCCAAAGAATTACAGGAGCTTTGCCTTAAACTTGCCAAATATAAAAAGGATAATAAAGAATACCTGAGTTATCTGGTGTTTGAATCGCATGATAAAGTTGTTTTTGTAAATGAGGTAAAACAATTGATAAACGACCATTTCGATGAATTAAAAACGCAATCTAATTTATATTACGCGAAAAAAAGTCTTAGAAAACTTTTAAGACTCATAAACAAATATTGCAAATATGTGGCAGATAAAGCTATTGCAGCCGAACTGCATATTTATTTTTGTCAGAAGGTCAAAGCATCTGGTATTCGTATTCACAGGAGTCAGCAGCTTGAAAATATGTATCTGCAGGAAGTGAAAAAGATCAACAAGCTGGTTTCATCGTTACATGAAGATTTACAACATGATTACGCGTCGGATATTGATAATTTAAATTTATAACTTAGTTCAACATGAGTACCTCTTTATTTCGTAGCTCTATTGGCATTTTTAGACTAGTTGCCATACTTGAAGGAATCTCTTATCTCCTTTTATTGTGCCTGGCCATGCCGTTAAAATATATTTTTAATTATAAATCGGCGGTGTTGTACATAGGTTGGGTTCATGGTCTTTTATTCATAACCTTTGTGGGGTTATTAATTTATGTATGGATAAAATACAGATGGAGCTTCGGAAAAGTTATGTTCGCGTTTTTAATGTCGCTGATACCTTTTGGAACGTTTATGCTCGACAGGAAACTGAAAAAAGAGCCACATTGATTATTTTAAAATGTTTAAGTAGAAATTTCCATTTTCACTTTTTTGTTTTTAATTCTTTCTTCCCTTATTTTTTGAAGCGTTTTAATAATCTTCGAACTTTTAATGGCTACGTAGGCCGAGTGATCGAGCACTTCAATTTTTCCCAGCTCATCTTTTTGCAGGCCGCCTTTTTGCAGTAACATTCCTACAATATCCATTTTATTTACTTTGTCTTTTTTACCCGCTGAAATATACAGCGTTTTCCATTCGCTTGCCTTTGGCGCAATAAATTTTCCAGGCAACGTTTCTTCCTCAGGTTTAACTTTCAAAAAGGGAGGTAAATACTCTTCAGCATCCAGTAAAAAATAAACGGTTCCTTTAGCATTCATTCTGGCGGTCCGCCCGTTGCGATGAATCATTACATCTTCGGTAGCTGGTAATTGATAATGTATAACAGCTTCAATTTCGGGTATGTCGAGTCCTCTGGCTGCCAGATCGGTGGATATTAATAAATTGATACTTCCGTTCCTGAGTTTAATAAGGGTTTTTTCACGGTCAATTTGTTCAAGTCCACCATGATAAAATCCATGAGCTACATTCAGTTTGCTTAATTGATCCGATATCCTGTTAACAGCGTCTCTGTGATTACAAAATACAATAACCGATTGAGCAGTTATTTTTCCTATCAATAATAAAAGCGCTTCCAGTTTATCATCGCCCTCCACCCGCACCATTTTTAAGGCTAATGCATCTCCGGATTGTTTTTCTACATTGGTAAAGTTAAGTTCCTGCACCTCTTTTACACCGGCAAAATCAGGAATTTCCTCAATGGAGGTAGCTGAAGTTAAAATCCGCTTTTTTAATTGCGTCATCGTTTTAATAATAAACGACATTTCATCTTCAAAACCCGATTCAAGCGATTTAT
>JAOQAF010000056.1 GCA_025963735.1 Bacteroidota bacterium | reverse complement strand
TTAAATGAAAAAGGCATAATTTTTTGTAGAGAATTTATAAGGATATTTCCTTTGCATATAATGGAAATATGCGAACCTCACTACTTAACAATTTCTTAACAATGGGTTCATTGAATATTCACATTGTTGCTTTTAATTTGCAGTAAAATAATTATTAATTAAACCATGACTAAAAACATACCAATTATATTTAGTTTAGCCTGCGCCCTTTTATTCAATTTATCATTAAAGGCCCAAGAAGCTGTTGAAAATCCTCTTGATACGCTTACAAGAACGGTTGTTAATCTTGCTGATGATATAAATAAAATGAAACGATTGAAAATAAGCGGTTATGTTCAACCCCAATATCAATATATAGATTCGGCTGGAGCGCCTTCTTTTGCAGGTGGTGACTTTTCCAACGGAGGCAGCAAGTATTTCAGCAGGTTTATGATGCGTCGCGGTCGCTTTAAATTTACTTATGCCTACGAAAATGTTGAACTTTGCTTAAATATGGATGCTACTGAAAAGGGAGTCAACATGCGTGAAACCTACGCGAAAATAACTGATCCATGGAAAAACATGGTTAGCCTTACGGCCGGATTACTACAGGTTCAGTTTGGGTTTGAACTTACCCAATCTTCAAGTGTTAGAGAAACCCCAGAACGTGCTAGATATAACCAAACACTATTTCCCGTTGAACGTGATCTTGGGGCGTTTGGTTCTGTTGTGTTTCCTAAATCCTCTGTGTTATATGGATTAAAGGCTGATATTGCAGTAATGAATGGCGTGGGAGGTGTAGCCCCGGAATTTGATTCAAATAAAGATTTTACAGGTCGCTTACAATATGCTAAAACTACCCGGAATGAAAAAATAAGCTGGGCAGTAGGCGCCTCAGGTTATTATGGCGGATATAGAATTGGCAGTCAGAAAGATTATAATTTTACCACACTCGCCAACGGTGACAAAGGCTTTGATTTTGCATCTGACACAGCTAATTATAATCGCATAGCAAAACGTATTTACATGGGTGCAGATGCACAGGCTTCCATCGACTGGTTCCCGGGCATTACAACGCTTCGTGCTGAATATATAATGGGAGAAAATCCTGGTACGGCATCTGCCAACAAAAGCCCCTCACTACTTCCTACTTCCCAAATATATCACAGGAATTTTGATGGCGCGTATTTTTACTTTATTCAGGATATAGGAAAGTCGAAGTTTCAGGTGGTTGCAAAATATGATTGGTTTGATCCGAACATAAAGGTAGCCGGGAATGAGATAGGAAAAACCGGTACAAATACCACACTGGGCGATATACGTTTTGATACCTATGGTTTTGGTATGACGTATAGATTTAATACACATGTGAAATTAATGTTGTATTATGACCTTGTTAAAAATGAAAAAACCCAGGTAAAGGCTTATACAGGAGATATAAAAGATAATGTGTTTACCTGCAGAATGCAATTCAGATATTAAGAATAAAATAATCAATCATGAAAACAATGAAAACAAAATCAATTGTGATAGCTCTTTCGCTTTATGCAGGAGTTACTGTTGCTCAAAAATTAAAAGGCAGCGATACCGTTTTACCTCTTGCACAAAAGGAAGCGGAAAGTTATATGAAAGCAAATAAGTCGGCTAAAATAACAGTTACAGGAGGCGGGAGTGGTGTGGGGATATCAGCATTATTAGATGGTACAACAGATATTGCAATGTCTTCCCGCAAAATAAAAATGACTGAAAAAATAAAGTTATCTGATGCTGGTAAATCAACCAAAGAAACTATTATTGCCCAGGATGCCCTTGCGGTAGTTGTTAACCCTGCAAATAAGGTGACACAGCTTACACGCGAACAGCTTGAAGATATTTTTACCGGTAAAGTTAAAAACTGGAAAGAGGTTGGCGGAGATGACTTAACAATAGTTGTTTATTCCCGCGAATCAAGCTCAGGAACTTATGAGTTCTTTAAGGAACATGTGATGAAAAATAAAAATTATGCATCCTCGGTTTTAAGTATGCCAGCAACAGGCTCTATTATTCAGTCGATAGGACAAACAAAAGGAGCGATAGGATATGTAGGTTTTGCATATGTTGAAAAAGAAGTAAGGGCACTGAAAGTTTCATTTGACAAGGGTAAAAATTTTGTAGCACCTTCAATGGTAACCGCAAAAGGTAAATCCTATCCTATTATTCGTCCTTTATATTATTATTATTTATCTTCTGTAGAAAAAAATGTAAAACCATTTGTTGATTATTGCATTTCTGCTGAAGGACAAAAAATCGTTGAACAAGTTGGATATATTCCATTGTCGAAATAACTTTATTGATCTAAAAAAGACTACTTTTAAAATACCTTTTAAATTGAACCCGTTTTTTAAAAAATTTTCTGAAAAGTTTATTGAAGGATTGTTGATGATCAGCGGTACGGTCACCAGTTTAACAGTAGTGCTTATTGTTTTCTTTCTTTTTAAGGAAGGGATAAGTGTATTTAATAAAAAAGCGGTAGAAGAAGGATATGTAATTGCAGTAAATAAATCAAACAAAGTAAATTCCATTTCGCCGGAAGACATCAAAAACATTTTTGATCAAAAAATAACTTCATGGAAAGATCTGGGAGGTAAAGATTCCATTATCTTATTCCGGCTGGAAGACATTTCAACTTACTTCACTGATGAACAGATTGGCGAAAATTTTGAAAGGCTCCCCGCCTGTATTAGCCGTGTAGTGGATAGCATTCCTCAAATCTTTGCTTTCTTTCCGGAAAAGTATATGGATAAAAATTTTAAAGGAAAAGAAATAGAGGCAGGAAAAATAAGCTTCAACACTTTTTTTGGAGGAAAGGAATGGTTTCCTACCGCTCAACCGGCCGCTCAGCTTGGCGCTAAACCTTTAATTCTTGGAACTTTGTGGGTAAGCCTCGGGGCAATATTACTGGCATTACCTTTAGGCCTTGCAGCCGCAATTTATATGAGCGAAATTGCAAAAGACAAGGTGCGAAGAGTAATGAAACCGCTCATAGAATTACTTGCAGGTATCCCTTCGGTGGTATATGGTTTTTTCGGATTGGTGGTTATCGTTCCTGCTATTCAGAAATTATTTAATTTACCGGTAGGAGAAACCGGACTTGCAGGAAGTATTATTCTTGGTATTATGGCCCTGCCTACTATTATAACTATATCAGAAGACGCCATGCGAAACACACCGCGGTCTATGAAAGAAGCCAGTCTTGCCCTGGGTGCGAGCAAATGGCAAACAATTTGCAGAGTAGTTATTCCACATTCTATTTCAGGTATCACGGCAGCGGCTATACTGGGCATTGGCAGAGCTATAGGAGAAACGATGGCGGTATTGATGGTGACAGGAAATGCCGCTGTTATTCCGCACAGCATTCTTGAGCCTATGCGAACAATTCCGGCTACCATTGCGGCAGAATTAGGCGAGGCCCCAAATGGCGGCGTACATTATAAAGCTTTATTTGCCTTGGGGTGCATACTTTTTGTAATGACTTTAGTAATTAATTTAACTGTTGAATTTATTACCGGCAGTAAAAAATATAAAAAGCATTAATGAAACAAGTTGATGAAAATAAATTAGCAAAATCTAAAAAACGAAAGCAGTCGCTCGCTTTTTTCATGTTTGGGTTTATTGGCTTTGTTATTGTTGGTATTTTATTAACTGTTCTTTCTTTCATTGTTTTTAAAGGGGTTTCAGTTATTAGTTGGGATTTCATAACCAAAATGCCGGAAGAGGGGATGACCAGAGGTGGAATATATCCTGCAATAATTGGCACACTGTGTCTTGTTGGAGGAAGTATGATATTTGCCTTTCCAATTGGTGTTATGGCTGCCATATACATGAACGAATATGTAAGAGACGGAATAATTAAAAAGATCATTAAACAGATGACTAATAATCTGTCAGGCATTCCCTCGATTGTGTTTGGTTTATTTGGGATGGCTCTTTTTGTAAATAAACTTGGCTTTGGCGATTCTATTTTAGCTGGGTCTTTAACATTAGGTTTATTGGCCTTACCTGTTGTAATTCGTACAACCGAGGAGGCGCTTAAGGGTGTAGATGATACTTTTCGCCATGCAAGCCTGGGTTTGGGCGCAACAAAGTGGCAAACTACACGCAGGGTGGTATTACCTATTGCTTTTCCAAATATTATTACCGGATTAATTCTTTCAGTAGGGCGTGTTTCGGGTGAAACGGCACCAATTTTATTTACTGTGGCGGCTTATTTTCTACCTAAACTTCCAACAAGTATTTTTGATCAGGCCATGGCGCTGCCTTATCACCTTTATGTTATTTCTACAAGTGGAACAAATATTGAAGAGTCAAGACCAATTGCGTATGGAACTGCGCTTGTATTAATAATTATAGTTCTTCTCACAAATATTCTCGCGAACTTTCTCAGAAAGTATTTTGGTAAAAAAGTAAAAATGAACTAACATGTTAAAATTAGAATCAAAACAAGTCAATTTTTATTACGGTTCATCACCTGCCCTTAAAGATATAAATCTTGAGATGGAATCTAATACCGTTACTGCTCTTATTGGCCCGTCAGGATGCGGTAAATCTACCTATCTCAGGTTGTTTAACCGGATGAATGATTTGATTGATAATACAAAACTTACCGGCGAAGTTCTTATTGATGGAATTGATATTTACAAGAAGGGAATTAACGTTGACACGCTTCGTAAAATGACGGGCATGGTTTTTCAAAAGCCAAATCCATTCCCAAAAAGTATTTTCGAAAATGTAGCCTATGGTTTAAGGGTTAACGGCATTACAGATAAACAATTTATAGAAGAACGGGTTGAGACCACAATTAAACAAGTTGTTTTGTGGGATGAGGTTAAAGATAAACTAAAAAAATCCGCTTTTGAACTGTCCGGAGGTCAGCAACAACGTTTGTGTATAGCCAGAGCATTGGCTATTCAGCCTTCTGTAATTTTAATGGATGAACCAACCTCCGCACTTGACCCAATTTCAACCTCTAAAGTGGAAGAACTTATTCATGAGTTAAAATCTAAGTATACTATTGTAATTGTTACACATAATATGCAGCAAGCCGCGCGTGTAAGCGATCATACCGCTTTTTTTTATCTTGGCGAGCTGGTGGAGGTTGGTACCACAAAAAAGATATTTACAAATCCTACCCAGGAAAAAACGCAAAATTATATTACCGGTAGATTTGGATAAACAATACTAATAAAAATTAATTTTATAATTTAAGATATGAATCATTTTGAATCTGAATTGGGAGTACTTAAAAAAGACTTTATAAAAATGTGGGAACTTGTTTCCTTGCAGTTAAAAAATTCTTTAAGCGCGCTTGCGTCCATGGATCATGAAAAAGCACAAAAAGTAATGCTTATTGAAATGGAAGTTAATGACCTTGACTTAAAAATAGCCAAGAGCTGCGAAAACATTATTGCTTTATACAATCCGGTTGCTGTCGATCTTCGTTTCGTTTTAGCTTTAATTAAGATCAATACTTATCTTGAAAAACTTGGTGATATTGCTGCGAAAGTTTCAAAATTTGTAATAAAATCGGTAGATCCGTTTTATAACGATCTTATCAATAAAACCCAAACACTGGCCATGTTTGAAGAAGCCTGCGATCTGGTAGATGATGCGCTTATAGCTTTTAAAAATAACGACGCTAAAAAAGCGCGGGATATTTTTAAGAGAGATGAATTTATTAACGAAATTAATAAAACCGCTTTTCTGGCCATTATTGATTCCATTAAAGAAAATCCGGCCAATATTGAAAAATATCTTAAAATGATAAACTTAACTCGGAGAATTGAAAAGGCCGGCGACATGAGTAAATTAATTGCAGAAGAAATTATTTTTTACATTGAAGCAAAGGTAATCAGACACGATTCTAAATAGCTGCAATTAGTTTTGGGGAAATACCATTAGAGGAATTTGGATGTGTGAAAGCACCTTTTCTACATTGCTTTTATTAAAAAACTCATCCAGAGCCGACAGATGATCATGAAACATAACTAAAAGATCGGCCTCATTATGAGAAATAAAGGCAATGATTCCTTTTAAAATTTCATTATCGTGTTTGGTTGTTTCAACCGCATAATAAATTTCAGAGTAATTGTGCTTAATCTTGAGCTGATCTGTCCTGGCATTTACATTCATTTTCTCAGTATCGCCAAGATCAGGAAATACCGGTACAACATGAAATAAATGTAAAGGCAAAGATAATTCCTTTGCAAAGTTTATAACAGGAGCAGCCTGTTTATTAATAAAATTTAAATCGGCGGCAAAGGCTATTTTTTTAATGCCTGCATGAGTATACGAGGCCGGCACGCATATTACAGGACACCTGGCATGCTCTGCAATGTCAGCAGCATTGGTGCCAAATAGTTCTTTTTCCAAAGAGAGATCCTGACCAGAAGTTCCCATAACAATCAGGTCGATTTTATTTTTAACTACCAACTCATTAATAATTATTGAACTGAATTGTTTTGGTGTAGTTAAATAGGTGATAGTATAATTTCGCGCGGCTCCGGCAATGGAGTTTACCTCTTCCATAAGGGCAGAAAGGGCTTTAGGATTTGGCTGATCTGCATGCAGAATAATCACTTCGCACTTCAAAATGGAGGCTAATGCCAAAGAATAGTTCAGGGCATTATTGGCAAGGCTTGTAAAATCTGTTGGAATTAAAATCTTTTTCATGAACAATGTTTGAGTGAAGGTATGAAAATAAAATTCCGGCAATCATATTATAAAAATCCTTAACAATTTGATTACATACGGATACATTAAATGTCATTTAGATCTTGAAAAAAACAATATTAAAACTCAAACTTATATCCTACACCTTTTATTGTTTTAAAATATCCTTCACCAATCTTTTCGCGGAGTTTTCTTATATGAACGTCAATGGTGCGGTCGCCTACAATCACTTCATCTCCCCACACCTGTTCTAAAATATATTCGCGGGTAAATACTTTTCCCGGCTTGCTGCTTAATAATGAAAACAAACGGAATTCTTTTTTTGGCAGATTAATTTCTTCTTCGCCTTTAAATACCAGGTGTTTTTCTTTATCAATTCTAATGTCGCCAAACTGCATGTTTACTTCGGCAGAGGCCGTTGTTTGAAGTCTTCTTAGTAAAGCTTTAATTCTACTTATAAAAACACGCGGTTTAATTGGCTTGGTAATGTAATCATCGGCCCCTACTTCAAAACCTGCAATTTGTGTATAGTCTTCACTCCGGGCGGTTAAAAAGGCTATTAATACATCCTTTAATTCTTTTTGTTCACGCATCTCGCGGCATGTTTCAATACCATCCATGTCAGGCATCATTACATCAAGAACAATTAAATCAGGTATTTCTTTTTTTGCAATTGCAACGGCCTCTTTTCCATTACCGGCGGTTAAAATACTATAACCTTCTTTTTTTAAGTTATAGCTTAAAAACTCAATTATGTCAGGCTCATCATCAACTAATAATATTTTAATATGTGAACTCATAAAGTGTATTGTCTCAAAGCTTAAAGTTAGAGAATAACTTAGTTTTTAAAGTTATCTTATTATTAAGGTTTGGTGCCGAAGTTAAATTAGCCTGATTGCGTTTAGGGTCGCTTAACATCATGAACAAAAGAAATCATAAATTTAATTCTTGTTATGTTAAAGCCAAGCTTTTCACGCTCAGATATCCAAACAAGAAAAAAAACAGCCTGTAATTGATAACAGTTTACATTACCACAACAAAATAACGTATGTAAAATTGTTTAAGGCTAAATTCCTAAATCAAATACAATACCCTGGGCCAAAGGCAATTTGCTTCCCCAGTTGATGGTGTTTGTTTGCCTGCGCATATACGCTTTCCACGCGTCTGACCCGCTTTCGCGGCCACCGCCGGTTTCTTTTTCGCCGCCAAAGGCACCGCCAATTTCAGCGCCGCTTGTACCAATATTTACATTGGCAATTCCGCAATCACTTCCGCTGGCGCTTAAAAACAATTCGGCTTCGCGCATGTTAAGAGTCATAATGGAGCTTGATAAACCCTGCGGCACGCCGTTTTGAAGCGCAATTGCTTCTTCAAGGGTTTTATATTTCATGATGTATAAAACCGGTGCAAAGGTTTCGTGCTGAACAATTTTCATGTCGTTTGTAGCTTCTGCAATCGCCGGCTTTACATAACACCCGCTTTCATAACCTTCACCTTCCAGAACCCCGCCATTAACAAGAATGGTGCCTCCTTCAGAAACTACACGGTCGAGAGCCGTTAGATAATTTTTAACCGCGTCTTTATCAATTAACGGTCCAACATGATTTCCTTCATCCAGCGGATTTCCTATTTTTAATTGAGTATAGGCTTTTGTTAAACGTTCTTTCGCTTTATCGTAAATACTTTCATGAATAATTAAACGGCGTGTGGTGGTGCAGCGTTGACCTGCTGTTCCTACGGCTCCAAAAATTGCGCCTACCAGAGTGCTTTCCAGGTCGGCATTTTCAGTAATAATAATAGCGTTATTGCCGCCTAATTCTAAAATAGATTTTCCAAACCGCTCGGCAACTTTAGCGCCAACAATTCTTCCCATTCGTGTTGAGCCGGTAGCACTAATCAAAGGTACATTTGTATCGCTGCACAATAATTCGCCAACTTCATAGTTACCGTTTATTAAACATGAAATTCCTTCAGGCAAATCATTTTCCTTTGCCACTTCATTCCAGATCAGCTGGCAGGCTACAGAACATAAAGGTGTTTTTTCTGAAGGTTTCCAGATACAAACATCCCCACAAATCCAGCCTAAGGCGGTATTCCACGCCCACACCGCAACCGGAAAATTAAACGCGGAAATAATTCCTACTACGCCTAAAGGATGCCATTGTTCCATCATACGGTGATTAGGACGTTCGCTGTGCATTTGCAGGCCGTAAAGTTGGCGCGAAAGACCCACCGCGAAATCGCAGATGTCAATCATTTCCTGAACTTCTCCCAGGCCTTCCTGATAGGATTTTCCCATTTCGTAAGAAACTAATTTACCCAGATCGGCTTTTTTTGCTCTTAATTTATCGCCAAACTGACGAACGTATTCTCCGCGTTTAGGCGCAGGAATTTCCCTCCAGAATTTATATGCCTGAAGAGCGGTGGATATTACTTTATTATAATCTTCTTTAGTTGCTGATTTTACTTTGGCAATTAACTTTCCATCTACCGGGCTGTATGAGCTAAGCTCTGTGCCGTTTGAAAACCAGTCTAATCCGGTTGAACATCCTTGGTTAACCTCTTTGATACCTAATGCTTTGAGCACGTGTTGCATAAAAATAAATTTTAGGATGTAAAGATAGGGAATATTTTAACCAACAAATCGAAATTGGATAGTTTAAGAATGCATAATGCCCCTTAAGCTATTGCTTATGCCCTTTAATCAAATACCAAGGGCAAACCCCTGAATTCGGTTGTACCTTTACTATAGAAACTGAAACTAAAAAATTGAAATTATGAAAAAGCTTATTCTATTGGCCGTGGGTGGAGCAGCGCTTTACCAAGCCGCAAAATATTATAAAATTGATTCGGTGGATGCAGTAAAAAAATTACTCCCACAATTAAAAGGGTTACTTAAATAACAGAACCCGACAATAATCAAAGAGCCGTTCCTGATATTCAGGAACGGTTTATATAAGAACTTAAAAACAAATATTATGAAAAAGTTAATTGCCATATACTTAGGTATCGCACTGGTACGAGAAGTAGCAAAATATTATAAAATTAAATCTTTTGAAGATGTTATGAATCTGGTATTACCTTCTCTTGAAGACCTTTTACCAAAACAACAAAAAACAAAAGTGAAACAATTGCATAGTGCCACTAATAAACATTTAGAGCACGCTTAAAATAATTGTTTAATTTAAAAATATGAAATCATGAAAAAATGGATTTTAATGACCATAGGTATGGAATTACTACGCCAGGTCGCAAAACACTATAAGATTAATACATTCGAAGATGTAATCAAATTAATCACACCTTATATAAAAGATCTTTTACCTCAACCGAAAAAAGATTTAGCATATAACTAATAATATCAATTTTTAAAAAAGAGCCCGCCAATCTTAAGATTACGGGCTTTTTTATTTAAATAAATTTCATAAATTAGTATATAGTTAGGTTTACTTTTTCTGATGCACTTATAATATTTTAAATAATATGAAAAGGAAAATTCAAAACATAGAACTTGCTTTTTTAACCATTGATGATTATCAGGAATTAAAGCAGGCTATGAATCACGCATATCCGACAATGCCAAATTCGCATTGGGAAGAACATCATATCCGCAAACTACTTTCAATTTTCCCTGAGGGCCAAATAAGTATTAAGGTAGATGGACACATTGCGGGTTGCGCTTTATCCATTATCATTGATCACGAAAAATTTGAAGAGCAGCATACCTATAAAGAAATTACAGGTAACTATACATTTAATACGCATACCGAAAACGGAGATACACTTTATGGAATAGAGTTGTTTGTGAAGCCTGAATTTCGTGGTTTACGGCTTGGGCGACGTTTATATGAATACAGGAAAGAACACTGTGAAAAACTAAATTTAAAAGGAATTGTGTTTGGCGGAAGGATTCCGAATTATCATAAATACGCTGATGAATTAAGTCCTAAGGAATATCTTGATAAAGTAAAAGCCATGGAGATTCATGATCCGGTCTTAAACTTTCAGTTATCAAATGATTTTTATCCGGTTAAAGTTTTAACAGGCTATCTTGAAGGGGATAAAGTATCGAAAGAATACGCGGTTCTTTTAAAGTGGGATAATATTTATTATGAAAAACCTTCTACCAAAGCCAAGGATAATAAAAGGGTAGTGCGTTTAGGCTTGGTGCAATGGCAAATGCGGCCTTATAAAGACATTAAGGATCTTATGCAACAGGTGGAATATTTTGTTGATACATTAAGCGGTTACAAAAGTGATTTCGCTTTATTCCCGGAGTTTTTTAATGCGCCATTAATGGCTGAGTATAATCATTTGAGTGAAGCGGAGGCAATACGCAAGCTTGCCGGTTATACGGGCGCGCTGGTGCAGGAATTCTCTAAATTATCCATCTCATACAATATTAATATTATTACGGGAAGTATGCCCGAACTTGTAGATGACGTTTTATACAATGTTGGTTATTTGTGCAAACGCAACGGATCGGTTGAGCGCTATGAAAAACTTCACATAACACCCGATGAACAAAAGATCTGGGGAATGAGAGGGGGTAATAAATTAAAAACGTTTGATACGGATTGCGGAAAAATTGGGATTTTGATTAGTTATGATGTGCAGTTTCCGGAACTTGGCAGATTACTTGCCGATGAAGGGATGCAAATTTTATTTGTTCCTTTTTTAACGGATACACAAAATGGATTTTCCGCGGTAAGACATTGCGCGCAGGCAAGGGCAATAGAAAACGAATGCTACAGCGCCATTGCGGGCAGCGTTGGTAATTTGCCGCAGGTACATAACATGGACATTCAATATTCGCAATCCATGGTGTTTACACCTTGTGATTTTCAGTTTCCAACTAATGGTATAAAATCTGAAACTACTCCTAACACCGAAATGATTCTAATTTCTGACGTTGAATTGGATGCCTTAAGAGAGCTGCACAATTATGGGCGTGTTAAAAACCTAAAAGACCGGAGGGAAGATTTTTACGAGTTGAAGAAGCGGAAGATTTAAAAAAAAAACACCGGTACAAACACCGGTGTTTTTTTATGCAGTTTAAACGCTTCTGTATAAGTATTAATCTTTAATAAATTTACCTGCAGCACTTGTTTTACCATTATTGGAAATAGAATAAAAGTAAATACCGGCATTTAACACAGAGATATCTAATAAATTAGTTTCAGAGTTTAAATTTATTTCTTTTATTCTTCTGCCGGTGATATCCGTAATATTTAAAATAGTTTCATTTGCAGGCATCGAAGCTAATTTAACTGTAAGATTGTTTTGTGCAGGATTAGGATATAACGTTACATCCGCACTCGTTATGCTTTTTTCATTAACGCCTGATGATATGGAGCATACTCCCGTAACCTGTTGTGGGGCAGGTTTACATCCACAGCCGGTACTTGAAGTAGTTCCATCACCAAGGTTTCCGTAGTAATTCATACCCCATGCCCAAAGCGTTCCGTCATTTTTTAAAGCTATCACGTGTCTGCCGCCTGTTGCAATTTCAGTAATACCCGTTAAACCCGGTACTAATGTAGCAACGTTTTTAGCAACTGTTGTGCCATCACCAATTTGTCCGCTGATATTACTTCCCCAAACATAAACTGTCTGATTTTTTTTAAGGGCAACCGAATGTGCCTCTCCATCCTTAATGGAAACAACTCCGGTTAAACCTGTTACCTGTACCGGAGAAGATGTGCTGGTGTTGGCCCCGTTACCTAATTGTCCGTAACTGCCCCAGCCAAATGTCCAAACCGTACTGTCATTTTTTAAAACCATTGAATGATAGGTACCGCATGAAACATCAGTAGCGCCGGATAAAGAAGAAATTTGTGTTGGTGTAGTAGTGTTGGTGGCGGTTGTTCCAAGACCAAGACAACCATAATCATTATTTCCGAATGCCCATACTGTTCCGTCGTTTTTAACTATCAATGATTGTCCGGCACCTGCTGCTATTGCCTTAACAGAAGATAGGCCCGGTATTTGAAAGGCGGTATTTTTATTCACTACTGTACCGTCTCCAAGTTGCCCGCCATCATTAAGGCCCCATGCCCAAACAGTACCGTCATTTTTAAGTGCCAGCGAATGACGCCCGGCAGATATAGCAACTATTCCTGTTAATCCTGTAACCTGTACCGGAGTTGTTTGATCAACCAATGTGCCGTTACCTAGCTGGCCATAATTATTCCGCCCTGCAGCCCAAACCGTGCCATCACTTTTTAGCGCTAAAATAAAGTAATCTCCACTTACCACTGATGCTACTCCGGTAAGTCCGCTAACTGAAGCCGGCGAAGTTGTACTAACGGTACTTCCATTAGCTACCTGGCCATAGTTATTTAATCCCCATGAGCTTAACTGCCCGCCGGTACAACGAACAACTGTATTGCCAACACCGCCGCCTAGAGTTTGGGCAGATGCAGGAGTAAAATTAAATGTAAGCGCTAAGGCTACAATGGCTTGTTTAAAAGGTAAAAGTTTTTTCATGTTTAATTTTGTTAGGATTAGCACAAAATTGGAAAAAGGAAGTTGTCTTCCCGCTGGTAATTTTACTGAATAATAAGGGTAATTTTACTGAATATTAAATTGCGAAGGGTAGCTTTACAATTACCGTAGTGCCGGCACCCGTACCCGACTCATACTTCAGATCTCCATTAAGAAGTTCTATCCGGGATTTAAGACTGGACAATCCAATTCCGTTTTGTTTTGTGTCAACTAAAAAACCTTTACCATTATCTTCAAACACAAGAGTAATAAAATAGTTTCTTAAAGAAAGTAAAACAGAAACCTGCGTTGCTTTACTGTGTTTAATAACATTATTCAAAAGTTCCTGTGTAATACGGTAAAGATTGATTTCATATTTTTCAGGAAGCCTTTGTTCAATTCCAATTGATTCGAACTCAAAATTAATGCTCAGTGGGTTTAGACTTTTATTGAGGAGGTCTTCAAGCGCGGGAAGTAATCCGCATTCTTTTAAGGCCAGAGGCATCATTTTGTAGGCAATGTTTCTTACCTCTTTGGTTGCCAGATCAATTTCTGAAACCAATTCTTTTAAGTTTTCTTCGTTACCCGCCGCGTTAGGCTTAATAGAATTCAATTTTAATTTTACAGCTGTAAGATTTTGAACTATACCATCATGGAGATCGCGGGCAATACGCACCCGTTCTTTTTCTTCGCCTTCAATTAAAACTTCTAGCCTTTGCTTTTGCAAGGCCATACGCTGCTGCGAATTTTTCCTTTGATGAATAATAAAATAAATAGAGAGGGAGAGTAATAGAAGTCCTGAAAATAAAAAAAGGAACACTTGTTGCTGCTTTTTTGACTTCGTTTCAGAAAGTTCTTTCTCCTGCCTTATCTGAGCCGTTTTGTATTTAACTTCTACTTCACCGACTTCTTTTTCAAGATCTTTTGCAAATGATTTTTTTTGCAGTTCATATGCCTCTGCTTCGAGGTCGTATGCTTCTTTATACCTGGAGGCATTTGTCAGATTGCGTGCATGAAACTGTATAATGGCGAGCAATTCATGGAAGTTATTTCTCTTACGCATATAGTTCAGAGCCTCGGCACTCATTGAAACGGCCTGTAAGGTATCGCCCTGAGATCCCTTAAGAGTGGAATAAAACATTAATACATCGCAGAGCAAACTTGTATCTTTTGTTTGTTTACTTTTTTGTATAAGGTCTTTAAACATAAGTTCCGCTTTATCCTTTTCGTTGCTTCCCATGTAAAGAGTGGCCAGTATCCGTTTTGAACGTGAAACAAAAGAATCGTACAAAGGTCCGTGTGCCTCCATAATACCAATTGACTTAAACAAATATCCTTCGGCTCCTGAAGTGTTGTTTAGATCAATAAGCGCAGCGCCTATGTTGTTATAACAACAACCTTCAATGAACCAATAACCTTTTTTAGAGCAAATAGAAATAGCTTTCTTATATTGCTCAATCGCCTTTTCCTTTTGTTCCAGAAAGTAATAGGCATTTCCCAGCTGCTCGTAGAAAACGGCACTCAAACTATCAAGTCCTTTTTTATTCGCAATATCAATACTTTGAAGTCCGACTGAAACGGCCTTTGAAAACTGCTGAGAGAGCATTGCCCTGATAATTATTCTGTAGTTTACTTGAAGATAATCCTGTTCATTAAGATCAGACTTTTTAAAACTCTCCAATGAAATAAGAGCTGCACTATCGTTCTTAATCTTGTCTGTTTTTTTTAGGCGCTCTGAAAAACTGGTCTCTTGCGAAGGCGACAGAAAAGGATGAAGTAGAAGTGCAAGAAATAAAACAGAAAGCGGGCGCATATGCTTAGGATACGATCTTGTTTTTAATGGCAAGCGAAATTAATTTTCCTGTGGTTTGTACATTAAATTTCTGCATCAGATTATTTTTACGGCTTTCAACAGTTCTGGGACTTAAAAAAAGTTTCTCTCCGATTTCTTTTGACGTGAGGCCGTCGCATACCAGTTTAAGCACTTCATATTCTTTATCGGTTAAAACTTCAGTAAGTGTGAAATTAATATTACCCGAAGGCAATTTCAACCCAACCAGAATTTTTTTTGTTTCTTCTGAAAGAAAAATATCTCCGCGTAAAACCGTTTCAATAGCCATCTGCAATTCGGTTACCGAGCAGTTTTTGTGAAGGTACCCTTTCGCTCCTTCTTTGATGGTTTCTTCAATCAAAGTTTTTTCATCATTCATGCTTAACATTATAACAGGAAAGAAAAACTGTTCTTTAATTTTTTTTAATGTAACTAAACCGCTCCACTCGGGCATTTCCAGATCCAGGATAACAAGGTCCGGAGCTGATTTCTGACACGCCGAAAAAAGATCTTTGCCGTTTGAAAATGATTGTACCTCCTTAATTCCTTTTACAGAAAGTAATAAGCCTGCAATTGCACGGGCTACAATTTCATGATCATCGGCAAGATATATGGTAAGGTTATTACTGGTCATATAAGATCATCTAAAAATAAACAATATGAAGTAAATGGTTGACTTTTACGAGTTGGTATAAAAATTAAAACGATCTATAAAAAAAACCGGAGGTCGTCCGGCTTTCTGATTTATTTTGCTTTTGCTTTTACGAATTGATGTTTTTCATATTTAGCACGCCCAAGTTCATGATCTCCGCGATAGCGGGGGCCGCCAACTTTTGCAAGTTTCGCGAACCGGAGCTTCTTCACTTCACCGCCTTTAGCGCTTACCGCATCTTTAATGCGGTCCTGCAATTTGGCTGCCCTGGCCTGAGCTAATTTTTTATTATTTCCATTGTGCGCTCTTGTAGGAACACGTGAGGCGCTTGCATTAATTGTAACCTGAACTGTTTTCTTTTTGCTTAATTCTACAACATTATCAATAAAGGCAACCCAAACCGCATCGTCGTCATTTTGTTCGGCGTTATATTTAAAGAAAAATTCATATTGCGAAGGTGGCAGATTATTAGCTACGGAAGTTTCACCACCTATAAAAAGTGTTTTTGAAATGCGTTTAGCCTTGCTTCCGGCAGTGGAAAATGCAGTTGACTCTGACGAAGAACCTTCATTATGAGCCATTAATTCATATTTGCTGTCGGCACTTAGTTCCATGCCTTTTACCATACCTTTTTCATCAGTAGTAGCATCTGTTTTATTTCCGTCGGCATCGGTTAATGTAACGGAGGCATTAGGAACAATTTTTCTGGTTTTAGCGTTCTTAACAATCACATCCAGCAGTAATTCGCCAGTAGCCGTTTTTTCGGGTTTGCCCGACATGTAAACAAATTGGTTGATTACTTTTCCTGACTTCACACCATTTGTATTGATTTCAGTAACTGCTGATTTTTTACCGTCGATCTCAGCAAACAAGGTGTATTTTTTATCAACCTTTAAATTAATGCCTTCATATTTTCCACCGGAGTTAACATCAAAATTTTGTGTTGCTCCGCCCTCTTCAACAAGCGTAAGCTTTGCTGCAGGAACCGTTTTTTTATTTTTACTGTTATCATAAACAATGGCATTTAAAATTATTGCTTTTTGTTTAGCTTTAATTTTACCAAGTAGCTTAACGGGCTCAAGGTTAACCTCACGTTTAATTTCAGTATAGGTTAACTCGGTGGTTACAAAAACATCTTCATTGTAAAATTCCTCTCCAAGCGGTGCCTGGTAAGAAAAATTATATTCTTTACCCGGAGGTAAAATGGTGGAGAATGTGCCGTTAACCATTTTCGGACGATAGGTTCCAACAATTTCACCTGTTTGTTTATCGCGAACAACAATGATAATGTCTTCAGGTAACTTCTCACCTTCAGAAGGAATGATTTGACCTTTAAACAAGGCAAGAGGTTTTTCCTTTGCCTCAGGTATTGAGATCATATAAATATCTTTCTCTCCCAAGCCTCCTTCTTTTGCCGAAGAAAAATAACCGCGCTTGCCATCCGGTGAAGCAACATAATATATGTCGTCATCAGTGGTATTAATCGGATAGCCAATATTTGACACATCGGTAAATTTATTTTCATCATTTAAAGAAGCGAACATTATGTCAAAGCCGCCCATTGTTTTATGTCCTTTTGAAGCAAAGAAAAAAGTTCTTCCATCCGGATGAATAAAAGCACCATCTTCATCATATTCAGTATTTATAACTGGGCCCATATTTAAAGCCTTGCTCCATTTGCCATTCGGCAATTTTACACAGCGATATATATCTCTTCCTCCAAGCCCGCCCGGCCTGTCAGATACGAAAAACAAAACATTTCCATCCGAACTTAAACAAGCATGTGATTCCCAGTACTTCGTATTTACATCAGAACCGAATTCTTTTAATGTACTCCAGTCTTTCCCGTCAAAATTACTGTAGTAAATGTTTCCACCTTGTCCATCACCATTGTCTTTGTAAATTATCAGAGTCTGACCATCGGGCGTAAGATTAATGGAAGCTTCCATTCCGCTGGTGTTAATGTTTGGCGAAATTGGCAGAGGGCTGCTCCATTTGTTGTTTTCGTCTTTGTATGAAACTACAACGTCTTCATTAAACGTACCGTTGTAATCCTTTAATCCACCGGTAGTGCTTGGTCTTCTTGTGGTAAAAATCAACATACGTTCATCTGCGCTAAGCACCGGGCTGTAATCAGGGTATTGGCTGTTGATGCTGTCTCCAAGATTGGTGATCTGAATATTTAATGGAGCAGCTGAAAGTTCTTTTGCATAGGCGCACTCTTCTTTTTCCTTATCCAACATTTTTTTCCATTCCTTATCTCTGGCGCTTACAAATTTGGAAAAAGTTTCATATTGAGTAGTGGCTTCATCAAATTTATAATTGATGTGAAGAGCTTGTCCGTAATAAAAATAAGCCAGAGGAGGAGCGGCTTTTTCAAGGTAATTATCGTTTTTATAGGCTCTTGAAATATTTTGTATTGCCTTTGCAAGAAAATGTTCGGCTTTAGCTTTTTGGGTAGGAGAATGAAGGTAACAAATACCGAGTAAATAATTAAGATTCGAACTCGAAGAATCGAGCGCATAGGCAGCATCGTAATTTTCCTGAGCCATTGCAAAATTATCTTCAAGAAGCAAATAAGAACCTTCCTGGAAATAGTCTTTATATGAACCTCCGGACTTAACCTGAGCGTGTGAATGTAATGTTAAAATAAGGAGTGCAGAAGCTAATAACTTTCTCATCTATAAAGGTTTAATAAAGGAGCAAATATATCATTTAATTTTAAATAACAACATTTGATAGGCTTAAAATTGGGCTTAATCGATATAGGAATCACGCTGGTAAGATTTATTTAAAAGCTTTATTTTTCTATCTTTGCCAGCCATTTAAAAACCATAATGACTTTTTTAGAGGAAATAAAACGCCGCAGAACCTTTGCTATTATTGCGCACCCCGATGCAGGAAAAACAACCTTAACAGAAAAGCTGTTATTGTTTGGCGGGGCTATTCAAACTGCGGGCGCTGTTAAGTCCAATAAAATAAAAAAGGCCACTACCTCCGATTTCATGGAAATTGAAAAACAGCGTGGTATTTCGGTTTCCACTTCGGTAATGGCTTTTGATTATAAAAACTATAAAGTAAATATATTAGATACACCTGGTCACGAAGATTTCGCTGAAGATACCTATCGTACTTTAAGCGCGGTTGACAGCGTAATCATGGTTATTGATTGCGTAAAAGGAGTGGAACCTCAAACACGAAAACTTCTGGAAGTGTGCCGCATGCGTAACACGCCCGTTATAGTATTTATCAATAAGATGGATCGTGAAGGGCAAAACCCTTTCGATCTTTTAGATGAAATTGAAAAGGAACTTAAAATAAAGGTAAGGCCTCTTACCTGGCCCATTGGCATTGGTAAATCTTTTAAAGGGGTTTACAATTTAACTGAGAAATCTTTAAATCTTTTTCAGGGAGATAGTAAAACAACCGTTGAGGATACCATTAAAATTACTGACATTAATGATAAACTCATAGATGAAAGGGTAGGGGTTGACTTTGCCGCTCAATTACGCGAAGATGTTGATCTGATTGACGGGGTTTATGATACTTTAAATCCGCAAAAATATCTTGAAGGACAGATCAGTCCTGTGTTTTTTGGAAGCGCTGTAAATAATTTCGGTATTCATGAACTCCTGGATTGTTTTGTTGAAATTGCCCCCGGACCAAAAGAACGCGATACGGATAAAGGAATTGTTAAGCCTGAAGATAAAAAATTCAGCGGCTTTGTTTTTAAAATTCACGCTAACCTTGATCCCAAGCACCGCGACAGGATTGCTTTTTTAAGAATCTGCTCGGGAACATTTGAAAGAAATAAATACTATCATCACGTAAGAGATAATAAAGATCTGCGCTTTAGTAATCCCACTGCTTTTATGGCGCAGCAAAAATCGGTTATTGATGAGGCCTTTCCGGGAGATGTTATTGGTTTATATGACGCCGGAAATTTTAAGATCGGGGACACACTTACCGAAGGGCCCGATTTTCAGTTTAAGGGAATACCAAGTTTTTCACCGGAATTATTCAGGTATGTAAATAACATGGATCCTATGAAAACAAAGCAGCTTCAAAAAGGGCTGGAGCAGTTAACCGATGAAGGTGTTGCACAGTTATTTACCCGGAAGGTAGACGGGCGTAAAGTAATAGGTACAGTCGGAGCCCTGCAGTTTGAAGTGATCCAGCACCGTTTAAAAGCTGAGTACAATGCAAGCGCGAATTTTGATCAGTTAAATTTATACAAAGCTTTATGGATAAGTTGTGATGATCGTAAAAAACTGGAAGCATTTATGCAGGACAGAAGCGCGCACATTGCGCTGGATAAGGAAGACAGACCTGTATTTCTCGCGGAAAGCGCGTGGTTGTTGCAAATGGCGCAGGAAAAATTTCCCGACATTCAATTTCATTTAAAAAGTGAATTTTAGCAGCCCTTCAGTTCAGAATCTTAATTTGTTTCTAAAAAAAGGGAAAATTTTCCCCGTTTAGGCCTTTAATTATTCATGTATGGATAATAAGGGAACATGCGTATGAAAGGCCATTTTTTTTGTGCTGGGTTCATGAAAAATATTTTCTATCAGCGAGTGAGATCTTGGAACCATCACTATCATGTCTACATTATGTTTTTCCGCAAAATCATTAATGCCCTGAACCACGTCTTTATTTTCTTCGTAATGAAAACTGTGGTTAACATCTTCAAGTAAGTGATCTAGTCTTACCCCGGCAACGGCCTGATCGGTGGTTGGAACCAGTTCTTTGGGTTCACGCAGCACGTTTACTATGTATAAATGAGATTGAAATAATTTTACAATTTCTTTCAGTGGATCAAGGGCTGTTTTGGTTTTTATTTCTTTATAGTCGCATGCAAGCGCAATTTTTTTAATGGGTTTAAATTTAGCCCGACTGTCTATCGCCAAAACCGGACACTTAGATCGACGCATAAGAGAAGTGGTAACACTACCGATTATTTTTTCAGCAAAATCCCCTGCTTCCTGC
>JAOQAF010000027.1 GCA_025963735.1 Bacteroidota bacterium | reverse complement strand
CAGTCCGTCGGCCTTTAAGACATATGGTGGACTAAGCGATTCTAAAAACAAATATCCTTTATCCAAATTTTCTTTTGTGAAGGTTTCATATTTAGCGGTTGGTACATTATACTTTTGCATGAACTTTTTGCTGAAATCTTTACTGCCTTCAAGTTGAGCGCCGTCTTTTTTTGGACCAATGACCGGCACGGTTTTTAATATATCATCCTGCAGAAAAAAGTCATGAATGCCGTTAACCAAAGGATCTTCAGGACCAACAAGAACCATATCAATATCTTTTTCCCAAACCAGATTTTTAATGGCTTCAAAATCGTTAACACTGATATTAACGTTAGTGCCGCAATTGGCGGTGCCCGAGTTACCAGGTGCAATGTAAAGGTTTTGAAGTTGTTTGCTTTGGGCAATTTTCCATGCAAAGGCATGTTCACGGCCGCCTGATCCTAAAATTAATACGTTCATAATTGATAATGCAAAAATAAAAAATCCCGCGTTTATTCGGGATTAATATTTTTTTCGTTTGAAAGTGCTGTTGCCTCTTTGTCTTTTGCGTGATCGGTCAGAGTTAAGTTTTGCCTGAATGCCATCTTTATATTTTTTACCATGCGTTCTGAAACGGCTAAACAAAAAGCGCTGTTCGCGGTTCTGGGTTTTTCCCGGATTAGTTGAATGATAAACCCATGAAGGATTGTTTTTCTTGAATAACCTGGCCATAATACCTTTCCGTCCCGCGCCCTTCGCGAAATTATCGGCATGCCCGGCGCTTCTGCTGCGTTTAAAAATTGAACCACCTCTTCTTTGATTCCTGTGTTCGCGCTTACGTCCACCGGCTTGTGAATATACTTCGTTGGAAATTCCAATTCCCAATAATAGGGCAATGATAAGTATGGCTTTATTCAATTTGATCTTTACAATATTAGCCAAAAAAAATTATAATCGCCATAAAACGCTTTTGGTTTAAAGGTAATTTACTCTAAAGATTTCAACACAAAATTGTGGTAAAACTTGTCGCAGCCAACTAATTAACTCTTCGGTTCGTATAATAAAACGTAACTTTATACGTTGTTAAAAGGTTGAGAACCACAGTACTCATATTTTTTTTGGTATCTGCCAGGCTTTTTTCGCAGGTATCAGCACCTGATCTACGTTGCCTTCGGGTATTGTCGGGTGGCGATGTTGTTCTTACCTGGATCCCGCCCTCTGATCCGGCGGGAGTGTTTTTTGCCTATGAAGTTTTTGCTTCTGTTTCAGCAACCGGACCATTTACAAGCATTGCCACGGTACCGTCTATTTCCACAAACAGTGTTACACACATTGGTGCCGCTGCAAATGTACAAAGCAAATATTATTTTGTGAGAAGCCGCTATGGAATTGGAGGAACTAACAGTTCAATTGGTTCAGATACCTTGCGCTCTATGTTTTTAAACATTATCGCGGGCGTTCCTGCACTCAATCTCATCTACAATAATCTTCATCAGCCCCGTTTACCTTCAAGCACTCAAACTTTTACAATTAATAAAGAATATCCTGCCGCTGTTTGGAATATTTTTGGAATCACTCCGGCTTTAAAGTATGCCGATACATTAAGCATTTGTTCGGCCAGTATAAACTATCAGGTTTCGTTGCAGGATAATTTCGGATGTGTTTCCACCTCCAATATTCAGGGAGGAGTTTATAATGATAAAAAAAATCCGGATACTCCCTTGATTGATTCGATAAGTGTTTTAGCCAATGGACAAACCGTGATAGGCTGGGATGTTCCGCGCGATATGGATATTGTAAAATACAGAATTTATGAAAACATCAGCGGAATAAATACAGCAATCGACAGTGTGAATGGGCGCAATAACACCTTTTATACTTTTACCACCACTATTGCCACTAGCAGTGCAGTGTCAATATACGTGGCCGCGCTCGATAGCTGCCGAAAGCTGGGTGGGTTTGACATTACCCCAACCACTATGTTTTTAAAAGTAAATTATGACAAGTGCGGCTACAAAACTGATTTAACCTGGAACGCTTATCAGGGATTAAAGAGCGGTATTCTGGAATACAGAATATTTTATTCAGTTAACAATGGAACTTTTGTTAAAGTAGGATCAACAACCCAAACATCATTTACACATTTGAATGTTACACCCGGACAAAATGTAATTTATTTCGTTAGAGTAATTAACAACAATAAAAATATAACTGCCTCTTCAAACAGGGTTAGTTTTTTCGCCAATCAGGTACCGGCCTCCGGATTTGTTTATATAAAAAACGCAACGGTAATCAGTGAATCAAGCAACCGGGTAGATTTATTCATAGACACAACAAAAGTAAGTGTAGGGGTAGACGTGTGGCGTTCGCAGAATGGGATTAATTTCTCTAACATTGGGTTTGTTCCTTTTAATGGCTCACCTTATTGTTCTTTTCTGGATGAAAACGTGCAAACACGAAGTTCAAGTTACTATTACCGTGGAGTAGTTAGGGATAGCTGCGGTAATGCAAGAACTTCAAGTAATGTTGCAAGAACTATTCTCTTAAGAGTTAAAGAAGATAAAGACCAATTTTTTACAAAGAAACTTTACTGGAATAATTATAAAGGTTATGGCGGCGGAGTGAGCGGCTATAATATTTACAGGGTTATTAATGATATTGTTGGTTCCTCGCCAATTGGTTCTACCGGGGCAGGGGATACGCTGTTTACCGATGAACTGGAGGAGGAAGCGCCAAACGGATCAAAAATAAATTACCTCGTTGAAGCAGTGGAAGGGATTGGAGATGCCTATGGTTTTGCTGAACGGAGTAACTCCAATACAGTACCAGTTTATATAGAAGGTGAAATTTATATTCCCGATGCATTTGCACCAAAAGGATTAAACAGAATCTGGCTCCCGGTTACGCATTTTGTTGATAAAACCGAATACAGTGTTAGTGTATTTAACCGGTGGGGAACAAAAATTTTTGAAACCAATGATGATACCAAGGGCTGGGATGGTTCCAACAGTTTGCCTGACGTATATGCATATCTCATTCGTTATAAAAATTCAAGGGGAGAATACCTCGAACGAAAAGGAACCATTTATTTGATGGAATAATTTCTTTTTTAAAACAGTAACGTTTAAAACTTTCTGCGTTATTTTATTAATGGTTGCACCTTTCCTTTACCTTTAAATATGCGGCAGTTCCTTTTTATATGTTTTGTTTTGGTTTCATCTTTCATCGTTTCCCAAAAAAAGACCTCTTTAAAACCAACTTATATTTTATTTGTGTTTGACGCGAGTAATAGCATGAGCGCCAGGCTTCAGAATACAACCCGTATGGAAGGTGCCAAAGAGTTGTTCTATAAATTTATTGATAGTTTAAGCAAGGATAAAAGTCTGCAGTTCGCACTTCGCATGTACGGGCACACCGTTAAATATCCGCCCGGCGATTGTAAAGACAGTAAACTGGTTATTCCTTTTTCACCCAATAATATTAAAGCCATTAAAGAAAAAGTTAAAGAGGCAAAACCTACAGGAATTACACCAATTGAACATTCATTAACCGAATCGGCAAACGATTTTAAAGATAATACGTCAAATAATATAGTTATTATTATTACCGATGGAATAGAAGAGTGTGGCGGAGATCCTTGCAAGGCGCGTCAAAAATTAATGGAAAAAGGAATTGTTTTTAAACCATTTATTATCGGCATCGGCTTAAGTCCTGAACAAATAAAAACGTTTGAGTGTGTGGGAACTTACTATGATTATGAAAATCAGAATACTTTTTCAGATATCACTCACATTTTACAGCAACAAAAACTCAATAAAACCACCGCACAGGTTAATTTGCTTGATTCCCGATCCATACCAAAAGAGTCGGATGTTAACATGACTTTTTATGATATAAAGAACAAAGAGTACAAATACAATTATATACATACATTAAATTATAAAAATAATCCCGATACACTTTATATTGATGATTACCCTATTTATAAAGTCATTGCCCATACTATTCCTCCAACAGAAAGTAAAGAAATAAAACTTAATGCAGGAAAACACACCATAATACCTATTGACGCGCCCCAGGGATATCTTAGTGTAACAAGACCCGAAGGTGTTTATAATTATAATGAAAAAGTGAAATGCGTGGTGCGGAAAGCGGAGAACGCTCACACGCTGAATGTGCAATTACTGAATTATACAGATAAATATATTACCGGAAAATATGATATTGAAATTCTGACACTTCCCCGCATATATATTAAGGATAGTGAAATAGAACAATCTAAAACAAAAGTCATCGAAATTCCAAATGCAGGAATGCTGCAGGTTAAAAGCCTTGAGGCAGGGGATGGTTGTATACTTTTAAAAAGAACCGACAAACTGGAGTGGGTATGTAATTTGAGTTCACAAACTATTCAAACCTATTATCTTCAGCCGGGTAGTTATGTGATAACCTGGCGCGGCCGTTCATTAAAAGGAAGCATTTATACAATAGAAAAAAAGTTTGTCATTACTTCAAATAATCAAACGCTTATAGAACTTTTTAAATAGTTCCGGCGCCATTAAACCATACTCTTTTTTTGAAGTCTAAATTTTGTATATTTACTAAACCAACATTTTAAACTTTGTAATTAATGAAAACAAAAAAACTATTTGGCTCACTTATTATTGCGGCCATTACACTGACACTGGGGTTAACGGGTTGTAAAAAACAAAAAGCATTTAATGAAGAAAACGGACAATCGTCAGAGGATGCGAGGACTGCTCAGGGTGAAAATGACGCGGCGGTAAGTGATGTAAATGATGTAATAAGTAATACGCCTAATCTTCACGGAAGAGCAAGCGGTGTTCAAAACACCAACGGAATTCTGGGTAATATTTGCGGTTTAACTACCGATACTACAGGAGCTTACACAGGTACAATTAAATTAAATTATAATGGCACTGTTTGCAATAATCGTAAACGCGAAGGTTCTATTCGGTTAACCGTTCAGGATTATGCAACCGGAAAACGGTGGAAACAGGCCGGATGTATCCTTAAAGTAGAATATTTAGCTTACAGGGTTACGCGCTCTTCTGATGGAAAAAGTGTTGAATTAAATGGTGTACAATATATTACCAATATATCGGGTGGAACATGGTTTGAATTAATATTTTTGAATCAGCCTACTTTGGCACACAGTGTTACAGGGTATGACCTGAGTGTAAAATTTGATGGCGATAAAACTGCAACCTACAACATCAATCGTAAGTTTACTTACACCTTTGCAAACAGTATTATTTCTTGTACCGGTGAAGGAATAGGTTCAAACAACGGTTTAAATAATCTTGAAAATTATGGAACAACACGTAACGGCGATGCTTTTACAAGCGAAGTGATTACGCCAGTTTTATGGAATACAACCTGCGGCGCACAGGCTCCTGTGAAAGGCGAAGTGAATATTAAAGTTGCCGGAAAAGATTTCACCTTAAATTGCCTCTTTGGAACCGATGCTTCCGGTAATTCGGTTGATGTTGGGTCCAATGCTTGTCCTTATGGTTTTAAAGTTCAATGGACTTACAAGCAAAAAACAAAGAAGAAAATATTCGGATATCATTAATAACAGATTAAAATTTAAAAGAGGCAAATTTTTATTTGCCTCTTTTTTTTTGGTTAAACGTTGAATGTTTACCGTATAAATTTATAACGACTGAATTTCGTATATTTACTTTACATACTAAAAATGAAAAAAATTACTTTAATTTTCTTTATAATGGGTTCCTTTGTATGGAATGGAAACGCGCAGGTAGTACCAACAAATACATATACCGGCAAACCGGTTTTTCAGATTGTAACCAAACGCAATAATGCTTTGCTCGGGGTAATAAAAGTTGAGTTGTTTCCGAACATTGCTCCTAAACACGTTCGTAATTTTGATAGTCTGGTTAGTGTAAAATTTTATGACACCACTGCTTTCCACCGGGTAGTACCGGGGTTCGTTATTCAGGGAGGAGACCCGAATTCCAGACATGGTCCTGATTCTACCTGGGGAAACGGCGATCCGAGCCAGCCAATGGTTAACGCTGAGTTTAGCCAGGCACGACATTTAAGAGGCATCTTATCAGCCGCAAGAGATCAGAATATAAACAGTGCCAATTCGCAATTTTTTATCTGCGTGGCCAATGCCCCTTCGCTGAACGGTCAGTACAGCGTATACGGCCGTGTTGTTGCAGGAATGAAATATGTTGATACGATAGTAAATGCACCGCGCGATCTTACAACGGACAGGCCGTTTCAAAAAATTGAAATGTTTGTGAGTTATGTGGGTTCTAATGATACAGTTCCAAACCCACCTTTATTAATTACCCCCTTAAACAATGCTACAAATGTAGATACGGCAAATCAGATTATGTTTCAATGGAATTCAGTTAGTGACGGAATAATATATCATTTTGATTTATCAACCGATTCAACATTTTCAACAATTAATAATTCTTATAACACCTCGAATCTTGTTGCGGTTACCCCTAATTATTTTCCGCCAAATACAAAATATTATTGGCGGGTGCGTACAAACAACGGCGGACATTTTAGTGCTTTTTCACCGGTACGCAACTTTAAAACCGCAGTATCAGATGTTGGAATTAAAAAAAACATGGCAGCTAAACAAACGCTTTTAATTTATCCAAATCCCGGAAATGGAAAATTTACTTTTAACAACATTTTAAAAGGAGACTTAGTTGAAATTTTTGATCTGGAGGGAAGGTTGGTTTACAAATGTGTTGCCAAAGAAGTCAATATGATAGTGGATTTGGAAGGAAGAGAAAAAGGTGTTTATACTTATAAAGTTATTGGAAATAGCTCTTCGGTTCTTTCAGGAAAATTGATACTTAAATAAGAGAGATTCAAACTTATAAAAAAAGCTCCTTCAGGTTTAATGAAGGAGCTTTTCTGTTTTAATAAAAAGTTGTTTTAATATTTCGGAAGTCTGCCTGTTGTGGCGGGCATTTTAATATCTTCAGCTTTTTGTTCAAGAGATTCTACAAGAGCTTTTAATTCAAGAATAGAGTTATACAAAGGTTTGAAATTTGTTTTTAAGGCGGTAAATTTTTCTTCGTGATTTTGTGTTACGCCCAGAGATTGGCCCCACGTATTACCCACAATGGTTTCCAGGGTTCCTACAAAACCGGGTAAACTTTCAAACTCCCTCTTTGAAAGACTTGCATCGCCATTTAATTTAATTTCAAGATCGTTCGATTTCTTATCAAAGGTCATTACATCTTCCAGCAAACTCAAAGAATTTGTACTGCCTTTTAAAATACCCGTTTTAAGATATTTCATGCGTTCTTTAAGATAGGCAAAATAATCAGCCGATCCGTGAACCACGCGACGGAACTCGCTTAGCTCTTTGTTAAAGGCGTATAGTTTCTGTTGATCGGGTAAAGGCATGGTAGATTGATTAAGTGTTTTAATTGTAAACGATACTTTTTCAGTAAGATTTTCAATCTTGCCTTCATGAACTTTTATCAATTGTACAAAATATTTTCCGGGAACAGCAACCGGTCCTTCATCTGGCGAGTAATAAGGGTTTTCAACATCCTGCTCTGTGAAGTTTACCGGCGTTGTTGTTTCATAACGGCCATCCCATGTAAAACGTTTCACTCCTTTTTTGGCGTCCAGCTTTAATTTTCTTATTTCATTATTTTGTTCATCAGTAATTAGCGCCAGCACAAACGCGCCTTGTTCAAAATCTTCCATCCGCAATGTATCCAGATGTGGATAATAAACAGGCTGGTTATTTTTTATTTTTTCTTTTTCCAGTTCCTTTCGTTTTTCTTTAAGGGTCTGGTGATCCTCCTTTATGTTATAAGTGATGGTAGCTCCAACCGGGGGATTGGGAGAGGTGAAAAATGATTCACCCTGAAATGATTTGCCTTTATGACCATATGGAGTCGACTGATTAAAAACCAAACCATCTTTTATAGGGAAAATATATCCGGGCTTTTTTAAATCTTCCGCTTTTATGTTTTGCAAAAGACTGTAATCATCAAGTACAAAAAAGCCACGTCCAAACGATGCCAGTACGATATCGTTTTCATCTTTTTGAATGGCGATATCTTTGATGCAAATAGCATTCGGAAGACCTGCAGTTAATTCTGTCCAGTTTTTACCGGCATCCAGACTGAAATAAAAACCAAATTCGGTACCGCAAAAAATGAGATTAGGATTTTTATAATCTTCGGCAATTGAATACACTGATGCATTTTGAGGAAGTGAACCGCTGATGTTTGTCCAGGTTTTCCCTTTATCGGTAGTTTTAATTAAATACGGTTTGAAGTCGCCCTGACGGTGGTTGTTAAACACCGCGTAAGCGGTATTTTCATTATGTTGTGAGGCTAGAAGTGAATTAACAAGAGGTTGCATTTTAAAGTTGCCTGCGGTTATTTGTGGTATGCCTGCGATGTTATCAATTTTTGTCCAGGAAGTTCCTCCATTATCTGTAACATGAATTAATCCGTCATCTGTTCCGGCATAGATAAGGTTTTCATTTTTTGGAGATTCGCTTAAAGCAGTAATGTTTCCAAATATTGTGGTAGAAGCATTTTTGGCAATAGCATCAACGCTCCAAACTTTTCCCATAACCGGTAATTTGTTTCGATCAATACCTCTCGATAAATCAGGACTTATAACGGTCCATGCATTGCCGCGATCGATGCTTTTAAATACTTTGTTGGCAGCGAAATATATTTTTTTATGGTCGAAATTACTAATGATGATAGGGGCATCCCAGTTCCAGCGGTAAGCGGGCTCACCGTCTTTTTCCACCGGCTTAATATCAACGCGTTCACCTGATTTTCTGTCAAATCTAACAAGTCCTCCGTATTGCCATTCGCTATAAATAATGTTCGGTTCCTTTGGATCCACGCGGCTCTGAAAACCATCTCCGCCAACTGTTACAAACCAGTCTGCATTGGTAATTCCATTACCGCTCATGGTTCTGCTTGGTCCGCCCAAAGTGTTATTATCTTGCGTGCCTCCGTAAATATTATAAAATGGTTTGCTGTTATCCAGTGCAACACGGTAAATCTGGGTTATTGGTAAATTAGATTTGTAGTCCCACGTTACAGCGCCGTCAAAAGTTTCATACAAACCACCGTCGCATCCCACAATATAATGCAATGTATTGGCCGGATCAATATATATGGCATGATTATCAACATGTTTATGTTTTTCACCTAAGCCTTTAAATGTTTTACCCCCGTCGGTTGTAACGGTGGCCCAGGTATCCATTATGTAAATCTTATCCAGTATTTTTGGATCGGCAATTATTTCCTGGTAATAATTTCCGTCGGTTGCTTTTGAGCTTTGTTTTTCCCAGCTGGCGCCGCGGTCGGTACTTTTAAAAAAACCTTTGTTTTCACGTCCTTCACACATGGCGTACAGAATATCTGTATTTATTGGAGAAATAGCCATCGTAATTCTTCCTACATCTGCGGTTGGTAAGCCTCCTGAAAGTTTTTCCCAGGTTGCTCCGGCATCTTTACTTTTATATACAGCGCTTTCCGGACCCCCACTTATGTAAGTCCACTCATGCCGGCGGCGTTGGTGTGCACATGCGTAAATTGTAGCAGGCGATCTTTTATCAATATGTACTTCATTAAAGCCCGTACGTTCACTAACGGTTAGCACCTGTTTCCACGTTTTTCCGCCATCTGTTGTTTTATAAATACCTCTATCGCCACCATCGTTCCACACGGGGCCATAAGCCGCTACGTAAACTATGTCTGAATTTGTTGGATCTATTTCGATGTTACCAATGTGTTCTGATTTGGAAAGCCCCATGTTTTTAAATGTCTTACCACCATCTTCACTTTTATAAATGCCATCGCCATAACCAACGGCCCTTTGATTATTATTTTCGCCCGAGCCTACCCAAATAGTATTGGAATTGTTGGGATCAATGGCCAGACAACCGATGGAGTAAACACCCTGCCCGTCAAAAATAGGTTCAAAGGTTACTCCTGCGTTCTTTGTTTTAAAAACACCACCCGCGGCAGCGGCAACATACCATTCACTTTTATTTTTTGGATTAACCGCTATATCAATAACACGTCCGGAGGTTACCGCAGGGCCAATATTTCTAAACTGCAAGGCTGAATAGGTATCAGACTGTAAGAGAGGATCAGAGGGTTCGGTGGCTTTTTTTTCACTTTCTTTTTTTGAGACTGTTTTTTTTGAATCATCTTTTTTTTGTGAAAAGAAAGGCGCAGCGCTAAGACATGCGCTAAGGAATAACAGATTAATTTTTTTCATGGAAATATTGTAATAAACAAAGCTAATATTAAGAACAAAGCAACCAAAATAAAGAATAAATATCACGTTAATGGGGGGAGAAGGCAGCTTAATATCCTGATAAGCAAAGCATAAGTACCCAGGCTGCAAAATAGAACTTATATTTTAGGCTAACCTAAATTTATATTTAGAGGAATAAAAATAATGTATATTTGCGCATGCTTGTTTCTATAACGGAAGAAAATTACCTGAAAGCCATTTATTTACTTAATGAAAGTAATGATGGAAAAGGAGTAAGTACAAATAAATTATCGGGGCAATTGAATAATAAAGCTGCCAGCGTAACAGATATGCTAAAACGTTTAGCGGAGAAAAAGCTCATTAATTATCAAAAATACAAAGGGGTGGTTCTTACTGCCAAAGGTTTAAAATACGCGGTAAAAACTATCCGGAAACATCGGTTATGGGAGACTTTTCTTGTGGAAAAACTTAAATTTAAATGGGATGAAGTTCATGAAATAGCCGAGCAGCTTGAGCATATAGCAAGTGATGAGTTAATTGACAGGCTTGAAGTTTTTATTGGAAATCCTAAGTTTGATCCGCATGGAGATCCCATTCCCAACGCGAAGGGGCAGTTCAATTCATTTCGCTCCAAACCCTTATCTCATTATAAAAATAAGGGCAATTATTTATTAACCGGAGTGTGCGAGCACTCGAAATCTTTTTTACAGCATTTAACGGCTATTGGCTTAAAAATTGGTGATCAGATAAAAGTGGAGGAACTAAATCAATTTGATAATTCATATAAAGTTCTCATCAATAAAAAAAATATTCGGTTTTTTAGTAATCAGGTAGCGGCAAATATTTTAGTAGTATTAAATAAATGAACAAGTCACTAGAGGAAGTACATTCAACAGTAAATACACATTCAGGAAGTAATTTTAAAAGGTTACTTGCGTTTGTTGGTCCGGCTTATATGATAAGTGTAGGCTATATGGACCCGGGAAACTGGGCAACTGATTTGGCGGGCGGAAGTAAATTCGGATATAGCCTGCTCTGGGTTTTAGTAATGAGTAATCTGATTGCTTTATTATTGCAAAGTTTTTCAGCACGATTAGGCATAGTTACCGGAAAAGATCTTGCCCAGGCTAGCCGTGAAAATTATCCTCCTTTTGTAAATTTATTTTTATATCTTCTCGCCGAAATAGCAATAGCGGCTTGTGATCTGGCGGAGGTAATAGGTATGGCGATAGGAATCCATTTATTGTTTCCTGAGGTTTCAATTCTGTTAGGTGTTTGCATCACGGTGCTGGATAGTTTTATTTTACTTTTTCTGTTAAATAAAGGTGTTCGCAAACTTGAAGCCTTTATAATATGTCTGGTGTTAATGATAGGAGCATCCTTTTTAATTGAATTGCTTATCGCCAAGCCTTCTGTTGCCGCTATAGTTAGCGGTTTAAAACCTTTTATTGCCAATGATGAAGCCCTTTATATCGCGATAGGAATTATTGGAGCTACAGTTATGCCGCACAATCTGTATCTCCATAGTTCGTTAGTTCAAACCCGTAAATTTCAGCGGACCACTACCGAAATACGAAAAGCTATTAAGTTTAATACCATTGACAGTGCCGTTGCTTTAAACCTGGCCTTATTTGTTAACGCTGCAATATTGATACTGGCAGCCACAACATTTTTCACTAACGGTAAACATGATATAACCGATATTCAGGATGCACATCAATTGCTGGCACCAATGCTTGGAAGCACACTGGCCCCAATTCTTTTCGCGGTAGCTCTTATCGCAGCGGGACAAAGTTCTACCATTACCGGTACTCTTGCAGGGCAGGTTGTTATGGAGGGTTATCTTAACCTTAGATTACAGCCCTGGATCCGTCGTCTGCTCACGCGGTTAATAGCCATTGTACCGGCAGTAATAACCATATTATATTTTGGAGACAGCGCCACCGGGAAACTTTTAATACTCAGTCAGGTTATCTTGAGCTTACAGCTTGGTTTTGCTGTAATACCTCTGATTCATTTTGTAAGTGATAAAAACAAGATGGGAGAGTTTGTTGTTCCTGTATGGCAAAAAGCATTGGCCTGGATTTCTGCGATCATCATCATCGGACTTAATATAAAACTGGTGTACGGTGAGATTTATGATCTGCTTACGGGATCTGAAAGTCCAATGCTAATGAGCTTCACCGTGGTTCCCCTTTGTGTTTTTTGTCTGGTAATGTTGTTATATGTTTTTGTTCTTCCATTCATAAGCAAAGGGCGTGTGGTTAAAAAGTCGGAATTTCACGCTCCGGTGTTATTGATTAAGTTGGATAATTCACTCGCCGTGAAACGAATTGCTGTTTCAGTAGATTTTAGCAAAAGTGATAATAAAGCCATTAATCATGCCATTCAGTTAGGAAATAGTGAAACCATTCTAATATTAATGCATGTACTCGAAAGTACTAATGCCGTTGTTTATGGTGAAAATGCCTTTGATCTGGAGCGCGAAGAAGACTTTCAAAAGCTTAAACAATACCAACTTGCGTTAAAAGAACAGGGAATTAATTCTGAAATTCAACTGGGATATGGTAACCCAAAGCATTCTATTCCTTTATTGCTGGAATTAAATAACTGTGATATGCTTGTAATGGGCACACACGGACATAAAACACTGAAAGACCTCTTATTGGGAACAACGGTTGAAAGCGTCAGACATAAAATTAAAGTGCCTTTGGTTATTGTTTAAAGAATTGCGGAAAGTTTTTTTGCGTTTTGAGAATTATCAAAGGCTGCAGTCATTGTTTCTCTTTCGGGCAACAGCTCCGCTGTAAATTCAACGGTCATCAGACGTGAAATAGTGTGAATGTAATCTTCTTTAGTATTACAAAGTATAAGTGTTTTGCCTTCTTCAATTCCCGTACCTTCCAGCATTTCTTTATTACATAAAATAAAACGCCCCTTGTACAAAACATTTAAAAGTTTCAGTTTTAACCCTGTGCCTTGGTTTGTGTGTAAACAATGAATTTGGGCCCTGTCAATCAGTTCCGACATTCTTTCATTAGTAGGATTTTCAATTAATACAATGTTTTTATAAGAATTTATTTTTGCTTTTAAAAAACCCGGAGGGTTCAGTCCCGCAATTATAACCTTTTGGTTCGTGTGCGAAAATACATTTTCAATGAGCCAATAGGCTGCTTCATAATTTTCTGAAACGCTTAAATTGCCATGATATAAAATGTAATCATTCTGTCCGGGTTGAATAGTTAAACCTTCATTCGCATGAAAGCTTGGTAAATACAAGGTTAAAGGCTTGATATATTTTTTTTCAAAGTATACTGCATCTGCTTTATTCACAGCAAGAATGTAGCTGGCCTCAGAAATGACTTTTTCAAACTTCTCAAGTTTTCGCGCTTCAATTTTCAGGTAAATTTTTTTAAGAAAATTTTTTTCGGAGTGAGCCAGGTGTTTGTAATAATCATGTTCAATATTACTATGCCGGTATATTTTTTTTCGATCTTTAAAGCGTACGTCAGCCATTAAATAACAGGTGTGCAGTACTTCAAATAAAATTGGATAATCATTTGAGAGAAGATTTTGCTCCAGTTCTTTCGATTGACGCGATTTAACATTGTAGGGCAGTGCGGACAAATTGGAAAATAAACCTACTTTTCTCGGGTAATAATATACTTTTTCACAAAGAACTTCAAGTTCTTTTGCAGGCTTCCGTCCGTAAGAAAAACAATGAAGATGAATTTTTACACCCTGGTTTTTTAACCAGAATAATTTATAATACACATCAATTATTCCACCATAATTAGCCGGAAATGGAACATCGAATGAAATTATATTTATGGATTTATTCAGAGTTCCAAAGATGGGGATTATTTATTCAAAATAAAAGCTGTTGGAATTGATGCCAGCTTTAAAAAATGATTTTTCATTACCGGAGGCATCAAAAATATAAACTACTGAACGCTGAATGTAATCAAGTGCATCTGAAGCATAAATTGTGTAATCGTTCGGATTAATTCCCAGGCCATAGTAGCTGCGGTTTCCTTTCGGAATAATTGGATCGGGAGGAATAGCCAGAGAGTTAATATCCATTTTATATATGCCTCCGTTTAAAAAAAACAGAGTGTCTTTGCTTCTGTTCAAACATAAGCTGCCCGGGGAGTCTGATAGATTAAAATTTATATTTAATAATATTTGGTTTGTTAAGGGATCTATTTGTTTAAGTGAAGGAACAATGGAAGCCGTGTTGTTTCCCGCGCTCAAAACCCACACGTGATCATTTTTATCAAGCACGATACTTTCCGCTGCAGGACCAACAACTATACTGTCTGAAATAAGATCGGAGCTTGCATCTATAACATAGGTATAATTACGCTTTACGTTAGTAACAAATACCTTATTATAGGAAAGAACCATTTTTTCAGTCCACCCCGGGCATGGGATAGAAGAGCTGATGGAATTTGAATTTAAGTTAACAACAAATACTTTATTAGAATAAAGATCACTTACATAGGCTTTTGAATTACTTACGGGAAGAACGTAACGAGGGGAAGTAAATCCGTTGATGGTGCTCCTGAGTTTAAACTGATCATCACACGCAACAATTTTACCGGAATTATTTATTACGATATAAAAGCGTGAGTTAAAATTAATCATGCTTTGAGCAACATCACCAAGCTGGGAGCCGTTGTTTTGATCGTGATAAAATTTTTCTATTACCTGTGAGGTACCGGGATCGTAAAGTGAAATAGTTGCATTGGCAGCCATGAAGTTGCCTTCGTTAATAACATACACTTTTTTATCAGTACTCAGCTGTGTCTGTGGGGTGTTAGCGCTATGGGGTTTGTCCTTCACACATGACAAAAATGGAAGCAAGCTAATGAGTGTTACTATACGATAAATCATAATTTTGACAAGTTTAAAGCCTGACGAGCATTCATGCAGCTTTCAGCTGAGTGCTTTGTTTTTAATTCTTTATTATTTTTTTTACTACTTTAAAATTTTCTGATTTGATCTCTGCAAAATAAACTCCACTTTGAAGAAAAGAAAGATTGATCTGTTTTTTTCCGGATTCTAAATTTTCTTTTATAAGTTCTTTTCCAAACACATCAAAAAGTTGGAACTGGATGTTTTCTGCTTCATCGGTTTCAATGTTTAGCAAAGTGGTAAAAGGGTTTGGGAAGAGGTGAATGTTTGTGTATAAATTGTTTTCAGGTATTCCAACAAAAGCGTCTGTAACGGTTAAGTTATCCATACTAAAGAAAAGGGGCGTGTTAATTCCAAACTGACCTACATCACTTGAATTCATAAAAAATCTGATGCTATCCACTTGTCCGAGACTTGAAGTGTTGAACCACTGCCAGCTTTCAAGAATGTAATCAAGAGAATTACTTGTAAAACGATAATCAGCCAGGTAATAAACGGCACTGTCTGGTTTCATAGCTCCGTTTAAATATCCTTTTGCTGTTATTTTAAAAAAGTCGGGATCGTTACCACTTGTTCCACCAAATTTTTTGGCAAAGGAATCACCAAATTTCATCGACTTATAAGCATAATTTGTATTGGTAATATAAAAACCATCCACCCTGTCATAAGGCGCTTTTAATACAAGGGTAGCGCGGTCTTGGCCGGTAGCATATTTGGCGGAATTATTATATCCTTTATATGCTCTGCAGTTATAAATATTATTGTAATTACCATTGGTAGTGTCGGTTTTATTAGTGTATGAAAACCCGCCGCTCCAGTATGCAAAAGATCCGTTAGTCCATTGATGTCTGAACAAAGAACCTGCGCTCTGAAAGGGCACGCTGTTAGTATCTTTATAAAAGGAATTTGGTGTTAGGGTAAAACTTTCAAAGTCTGTTACCTGTGTTTGCGCGTCGCTGGTTATGGCAGTAAGCGCGAGCATTAAAGAAGCGATTATTTTTTTCATTTTGTTTTTAGTTATATGAATTTTGAGGTGGTTTTATTTTATTTGGTTTATTTGTTGAAAGAGTCAGGCCGATTTCAAAATTACGGAGTGGCATGGTACGAGCCGCTATTACGGCATAATTTGTATTAAATAAATTGTTGCACGAAATAAACACGATAAGGTTAGTTGTTGTTTGGATGTCGGCATGATAATTAAATCTCAGACTTGAATAATGATAGGGATCAAGCCATTGCGAATTATCGCTTGTAGTAAACCGGTAACCAATGTATTGGTGATAATACGTTAATGTGAGTGATTCATAAGAAACTGAAAGATTTGTATTGATTGTATAACGTGGAGTATATATCAACTGTTTGCCTGTAGTATTGCCATTTTCCTGAGTTGATGAACGTATCGTTGAAAGAACATATCCTGTAGATACATTAAAAGATAAGCGCAGTTTGTTTTTATCGTATAACATTTTGAAGCTTGTTTCAGTTCCGCGGCTATAAACCTTTTGTATATTTAAGGGTGTGGTTGAATTAAATGTCGGAACCCACAAAATCCAATTGTTTATCATGCGCATATATGCCGAGCCTGAAACAAGAAAAGAAAAGTGTTTTATTACTTTATTATAACTCAAATCACCTTCATATGTATAACCTTCTTCAGGTAAAAGAAATGGATTTCCTCCCGGACTCCAGTAAAGTTCATTTAATGTGGGTTGACGGTATACCCTGGCAGCATTGAGTTTGGCCGAAACATTCTTCAGAATTTTATATTCCAACGACACATTTCCCGTTACGGGAGCTTTTCCATTGCTGAAATATTCAGTTCTGATGGAAACATAATTTATCAGCCGGTTGTTCATAAAAGAAAATTTGTTTCCAATAAATAATGCCACCTTACTTAACGTTTTTATGCCATTGTAATTATCTGCCTTTCCTTTATAAGAGGTAAAGTTAATTCCCGCGTTAAAAAGATTATTAGCACCCCATTTAAAATTGTTCTCATTTTCCCCGATATATGTTTGAAGGTTGCTTTTAGAATCTATGTTAAGCACACTATCGCTATAGTTTAGAATATCGTTAAAAAAAGCGCCTCTCATACTTGAATTAAATTTATTTCCTGTATAAACCCAATTTAGTGAACTTTTGAAATTTGCATCTGCCTGAATGGCTTTAGTGCTAGTAAAATAAGAGTATACAGGTAATTGTCTTAAACCTGTATTGTACCATGCATTTACGCCTAGGGTTTGTTTTTCATTCAATAGAAATTTAAATTCCTGCATAATACCTTTAAAAGTATAAGTTGCGTGTTTTTGAGTTTTAAGTTGATTTAGTTTATCAAGCGTATCGAGATAGTGATAATTATTTACTGAACTTTGAAAATAAGCCCTGGTGCTGCTTACAAATTTTTTAGTGCCATATTCAATGTTTGTAGATCCGTTAAACAATCCAAAGCTTCCGGCACTTATGTTGGCTATTGTTGTAAAACCTCTGTTAAAACGCGGATGAGTATTCAAATAAATGCTTCCCCCTACAGCGCCTGTACCCCATAAGGAGGAAGAGCCACCGTATTCAATTTTTATGTCGTCAAATAAAACGGAAGGCAAAAGCGAAAGATCAATTTGGCCAAGCATACCGCTTTGAATATTAAAGCCATTCCATAGAACAGCAGTTTGCGAAGCATTACCTCCCCTGAAGGCACTGGTTGACAAGCTTCCGGGACCATAGTTCTTAATAAAAACAGGCGTGTTTAAACTTAATATATCTCCTACCGAATTAAAAATAAACTGTTGTCTGGTTACAGAATCAATGGTTTGAACTTTTTTGCCTATGGATGATAAGTTTGACTTTTGTGCAGTGGTTTCAACTTCATTTAAAACAATGGTATCCTGACCCTTCATATTTATAACAAATACAAATGACAGCAAGGTGATGCAGCAGCGAATATTATATAAAGTACAATTCAATGACAAGTGTTTAACTGTCGCGGCTCCATTTCCCGGAAGCGTTGGCATAGTGTAAACGGCAGGTCTTCTGACTCATTCCTGTTTGATCGCCTTCCCGTTCGAAAATCTATCGAAAC
>JAOQAF010000266.1 GCA_025963735.1 Bacteroidota bacterium | reverse complement strand
TACAGATATAAAAACTTCAACAGTAACTGTAAATACTACCCCAACTGTTAGTGTCAACTCTTCAACAATTTGCTCTGGAAGTTCAGCAACCTTAACGGCAAGTGGTGCCGGCACTTATACCTGGAGCACCGGATCGAATTTAACCAGTATTGTACAGACCCCATCGTCAACAACGGTTTACACGGTAACCGGTTCGTCTAATAATTGTAACAATGTAAAAACAGCCACTATAAGCGTAAACACAACCCCAACTGTAAGTGTTAATTCAGGCACAACCTGTTCCGGAGCCTCCACAACTCTTACGGCAAGCGGAGCTCTCACTTATACCTGGAATAACGGATCGACGCTTTCTTCAATTGTCGTTTCTCCAACGGTTAATACAACCTATACAGTTACCGGTGCTAATGGAACCTGTTCTTCAACTGCTGTAAGTACAGTTGTGGTTGGACCAGTAGGAAGTATAGCCGTGAATTCTTCAACCATTTGTTCAGGACAATCGGCCACTTTAACCGCAGGAGCGGCAGCCAGTTATACCTGGAGTAGCGGAGCCAATGCCAGCAGTATTGTGGTTACGCCAACCAATAACACTACTTATACTATTAACGCCACAAGTGCGGGAGGATGCTTTCTGACCAATACAACATCTGTTTTAGTAAATGCCAACCCTACTGTTAGTGTTGCGAATGCAACACTGTGCAGTGGACAAACTGCAACCCTTCTTGCTTCAGGCGCAACCACCTATACCTGGAACACCGGTGCAACTACCGCAACTGTTTTAGTTAACCCTGCAGCAACAACCCAATACACAGTAACTGGCTCAACAGGAAATTGCATTTCAAATAAAACTACTACTGTTACAGTAAACACAACCCCAACCATCAGTGTGAATTCGCCCACTATATGCTCAGGATCTTCCGCGACTTTAACTGCGACAGGTGCCGCAAGTTATACGTGGAATACCGGCTCCAACACTTCTGTTATAAATCCGGCTCCGGCTTCCACATCAGTTTATACTGTAACCGGAACTTCTAATAACTGTACAGATATTAAAACAGCCACAGTAAATGTAAATACAACGCCAACTGTAATTGTTAATTCGTCTACAATATGTTCGGGCAATGGGGCCACATTGACGGCAACCGGTGCTATGAGCTACACCTGGAGTACCGGATCAACCACTAACACCATTCAGCCTGCTCCCAACATTACTACTGTATACACCGTTACCGGAAGCAGTAATAATTGCAACGATATAAAAACCTCAACAATAACAGTAAATACAACGCCAACCATCAGTGTTAACTCAACTACCATTTGTTCAGGCAACAATGCTACTTTAACTGTGAGCGGAGCAACAACTTATACCTGGAGCACTGGATCAAATGCCAACAACATTCAGCCAGGCCCGATGGTAACCACAATATATACTGTAACCGGCAACAGCAACAATTGTACGGATGTTAAAACCTCTACAGTAACGGTAAATACAACTCCTACCGTTAGCGTTAATTCAGCCACAACCTGTGCGGGAAATAGTGCAACCCTTACAGCCTCAGGAGCAGCAAGCTATTCCTGGAGCACAGGAGCTTTATCTTCTTCTATAATAGTATCCCCAGGGGTAACTTCCAGTTATACCGTTACAGGTTTAAATGCTACGTGTTCAAATGCAGCAACTGCAACAGTTGTAATCAGTTCAACCGGCGTTATACCTGTTAACTCAGCAAGCATTTGTACAGGACAAACCGCTACATTGTCCGCAGGGGCGGCGTCTTCCTATACCTGGAATAACGGCGCCACCACTTCTGCAATTAATGTTTCACCTGCTGTAACCACCATATACACTATCAATGCAACTTCAGGAGGATGTTTATTAAGTAATACCGCTACAGTTACAGTGAACACTAATCCCACTGTAACTGTTAATTCATCCACCATTTGTTCAGGAGCTTCTGCCACCCTTACCGGTATTGGGGCTGCAACCTATTCGTGGAATACCGGTTCTGCCTTTAACGCTATTACTGCAAGCCCTTCAGTAACTACAGTATATACTATCACCGGTTCAAACGGAAACTGCACTGACATTAATACAGCAACTATTACAGTAAACGTTACGCCAACGGTTAGCGTAAATTCTACTACAGTATGTTCAGGAAACACAGTAACTCTTACGGCAATGGGCGCAAACAGTTATTCATGGAATACCGGTGCAGTATCATCTACACTATCGGTTAATCCTTCAGCAACTACAGTTTATACCGTAACAGGAACTAACGTCAATTGCCAGGGAGTTAACGCAGCTACTGTTTCTGTTTTCACAATACCAACCCTTTCATTGAACGCCTCAACGTTTAATATATGCGCCGCACAAAATGCCAGTATAATAGCAGCTTCCTCGTCATCCACCTATTCATGGAGTACAGGGGCTGTAACCAGCAGCATTGTTACCTCCATTGCAGGCGTTTATGATGTAACCGTTACTAACGGTTGTGGCTCTGCCTCACAATCCGCTACGGTTATTTCAGGTAATGCACCATCCTTTACCATTAATGCAACCAATACATTAATATGTAATAATCAGGCAACAACTCTAAATACGTCAGGTAGTACAGGAACATTTACCTGGAGTACAGGGGTTATCTCTCCAACCATTGCCGTAAATACGTCAGGCGTTTATACGGCAACACTTTCTAACAGTTGCGGAATTGCCACTAACACCATTAATATTACAAGTGATGTTACACCTGTTATTGGTTTAACTTCTTCCGCGGGCACTTTGTGCGCCGGAGGCACTGTAACTTTAAATGCAACGGGTTCTGGTAGCCTTGCGTGGAGCTCCGGTACCATTACCAGTTCCCAATTAACGGTAACAAATACCGGTATATATACGGCAACCCTTACAAATCAATGCGGGTCCAGCACAAGCAGTATTAACATTACTAACGGTCCGCAACCTTCTATTAATATTTCTCTTACGGGCTCATCCTGCAGCGGACAAACCGCCACACTTAATGCAACCGGCGCCACGAGTTACACCTGGAATACCGGGGCAACAGGCCCTGTACTTACAACTACAACCGGCGGAATTTACAACGCGGTTGGCACTAATTCATGTGGCTCGGGTACCAATACATTTAACGTAGTGTTTTCTATGCCACCTTCGGTAAATGTAACAGCAACGCAATATACCATCTGTCCTAACCAAACCACTACACTTACCGCTCAGGGAACGAACGGAGGCAACCAATATTCCTGGTTTGATTTTCCTTCTAATACAGGTAATGTGCAAACCGTTAGTTCAGGTGGCAATTATCTGGTTACATACACCAACAGTTGTGGCTCAAGCACTGCAATAGTTTCAATTGTTCAATCAACAGTCAATGCCGGTTTCTCATTTAGTCCTTCCGGCGGAACAGCCCCGGTAACAATAGGGTTTACCAATTCCAGCTTTAATTATGCTTTAAGTCAATGGGATTTTGGTAACGGGCAAACATCCTCCAATACAAACGAAGGGGGAATAACTTATCAAAGTGCCGGAATTTACACAGTAAGTTTATTAGTTCAGAATACTGATGGTTGTTCCGCTATTACAACTCAAACAATCGAGATTCTTCCTTTGGAATTTGGCCCTATACCTGAAGTTCTCACTCCAAATGGAGATTCCAAAAATGATGTGTTTCAAATAAACGGAATTGAAAGATACCCTTCCAATGAGCTCTTTATTTATAATCGCTGGGGAAGTCTCGTGTATTCTATGAAAGGATATAACAACACTAACGGCTGGGATGGCAAGCCAAATGCGAGTGGCAAATCAGGAAGCAACAAATTACCAACCGGCACCTATTATTATTTGCTTATTCTTAACGATGGCAGCGATCAAACATTCAGAGGTTTTGTAGAATTAATGTATTAAACTATTTAATGCTAATTAACACACCGACACTGTTTTCCTATTTGTATAGAGCCTGTACTCTTGTTACCTTTGCAGCTGCATGAGTGAGTTCAGAGAATCGTTACTGGTATTAATTTCAGTGCCCATTTATGCGCTTGTTATCGGCTTTGAACTTTTTTATTCTTACTTTAAAAACAAAGGACTGTATTCTGCCAAAGGTTTGATATCGAATATATATCTCACCGCTCTTAACATGGGCCTTGATGTTTTGATCAGAGTTTTTTGCCTTTTTGTGCTCGATTACTTTTACAAAATGCGACTAACAGAACTTTCTTTCAGTCCTGTTTTATATTGGTTTATTTTAATTATTTCAGAAGACTTTATGTATTACTGGCTTCACCGTGTAGACCATTATTGCCGTTTTTTCTGGGCTGTTCATATAACGCATCACAGTAGCGAAGAATTTAATTTTACAGTGGGATTCCGCTCTTCTGTTTTTCAACCACTTTATCGTTTTATCTATTTTATTCCGCTCGCTTTATTTGGGTTTAATGGTCTGGATATTATGTTCGCCTACAGCGCCACTCAAATTTTTGGGATCCTGGCCCACACTCAAACAATCGGAAAATTAGGAGTTCTGGAATACATACTCGTAACGCCCTCGCATCACAGGGTTCATCATGGGAGTAACGTCCGTTACCTTGACAAAAACATGGGTATGCTTTTAATTATTTGGGATAAACTCTTTGGTACTTTTCAAAAAGAGGAAGAGAGCGATCCTGTTAAATACGGTTTAACCTCGAACATTAACACCTATCATCCTGTAACCATGGTATTTCATGAATGGAAAAACATTCTGACAGATGTAATGAAAAAAAATTGCTCACCGCTCCAAAAATTAGGCTACATTTTTGGTCCTCCCGGCTGGAGTCATGATGGTTCCACAAAAACTGCGACTCAGTTAAGAGCCGAATTAAAGGAGAAGGAAAGTATCAATGGATGAAACCACCGCTATAACACGCCTTAAACATTTAAAAAAATTATTACAAATTGAGCGTGATGAAGATTATTTGCAATACAAAGAGCAATTTTTAAAAGCTAGCATCGAACAAAGAAAAAAAAACGGGGTTACCTGGTATCCGGTAAAAATTAACAGCGAAGAATTAGGGTATGCAGATCTCCTGCAGCTTGAAGTAGAGCGAACTACGCAGCTCGACGGGCCTCACCAGTTTAACAGCGGAAAAAATATTACACTTTTTTCAAATCAGTCTAATAACGAAGTGTTCGAAATAAACGCAACAATTAAATCCGCGTTCAGAAACAAATTAAAGATCTTGGTGCACGCTGATGAACTTCCTGATTGGTGTTATGAAGGTAAACTGGGAGTTAACATTCAGTTTGACGACAACAGTTACAACGAAATGCAAAAAGCATTGGATGAAGTTATTGGGGCCAAAAATAATCGTGTGGCTGAGCTTAGAGAAATACTTGAAGGTAATGACACTATTAAATTTGAAAAAACAAACGACGACCTGATCATACAGGGTTTAAACCTTTCGCAAAACAAAGCAATTCGTAAATCCCTGGCCGCGGAGGATATTGCTGTAATACACGGTCCGCCCGGAACAGGCAAAACAACAACCCTTGTTAACGCTATCCGTGTTTGTTTGCAAACTGAAAGACAAACGCTGGTATGCGCTCCCACAAATACTGCAGTGGATCTTTTAACAGAAAAACTCCTTGAACAGGGAGTTACGGTATTGCGGCTGGGCCACCCAGCAAGAATTTCAGAAGACTTAATTAATTCTTCAGTTGACGGTCAGGTGCAGCGTCATCAAAATTATAATGAGATAAAAAATTTACGCAAAACCGCGGAAGAATATTTTCGTCTTGCAGGTAAGTTTAAACGGGTTTTCGGAAAAGAAGATGCCAAACAGCGCGCGGCATATTATACTGAAGCGAAAACCTGCCTTAAAGACGCACGGATGCTTGAAGATTATGTTGTTAACGATCTGTTTAACCGGGTGCAGGTTATATGCTGTACACCTGTAACCTCAACACATAAAGGCCTGTCCCGAAAAAAATTTAATACTTTGTTTTTTGATGAGGCCTCGCAGGCACTTGAACCCATTGTATGGATCCCTTTATTGAAATGCAATCGAATTATTTTAAGCGGTGATCATTTTCAACTGCCTCCGGTTGTAAAAAGCCTGCAGGCTGCGAAAGAAGGATTAGGCGTTACGATGCTTGACCGTTGTATAAAGTTTGAAAATGCGGTTAGTCTTCTAAACAGACAGTACCGCATGAGCTCCCCGATTATGGCTTTTAGTAATAATTATTTTTATAATAATGAACTGGAGGCGGATGACAGCGTAAAGGATCACGCCCTGTCTGCAGAAGAAGATGAAAGTTTTTTTACAAAACCTATAGAATTTATTGATACCGCAGGTTGCAGCTTTGATGAAGAACAAAATCCGGAAACCCTAAGTTCATTTAATGTAAATGAAGGCATTTTATTATTCAAGCACTTGCAGGAATTAATAAACTGGCATCACACACTTGATTACACAACATCTATTGACATAGGCATAATTTCGCCTTATAAAGAACAAATAAACTGGCTGAAAGAAAATAAAATAAATTTCGAATTTAATTCTGAGAAAATATCAGAAATGCGCGTCCGAACCATTGATGGCTTTCAGGGAGAAGAGTGCGATATAATATACATCAGTCTGGTCAGGAGTAATCCCGAGCAGCAAATTGGTTTTTTATCTGATTTAAGAAGAATGAACGTGGCCCTTACACGTGCAAAGAAAAAGCTGGTTGTTATTGGTGATAGCGCAACCATCGGATCCAATCCTTTTTACAAATCATTTATTGAGTACTGCGAAGTGAATGGGTTTTACCGCAGTGCCTGGGAGATTATTTCTTAAATAAGCCTCAACAGATTTTTTCTCATCGGCGCTTTTACGTTTATATACTCTTCTGGCAAGTACTTTCTACTATTCTTATATCCAATTGCATTTGAGTAAGAACTCTTAACAAGTGACCGAAAGGAATCCTGTAAAAATTAGCCTTCTCCCAGGTTAAGCAACCGTCGCTAAGGTGGTTATTCCCGGAGGAAATTATAAGCATACCAAAACTATCTTTATGAAACGATCGTTTGATGAAATTGTTGTAATCTGTCAACCTTGTTTTTAGTTGGCTAATTTCTGGCGAGGGAACTCCGTCATTAAATAATATATCACTCGGTATATCATAATTTGATAACATTGAAGGTGTTATGTTTGCATAATTAACACAGGTGTCCTTTCGCCCTTCTATTGCGTTTACCAACAGGGTTTTGATGTGCTCAATCCTCCTGCATATGGTATCGCTGTTTGCTTGTAATTGTGCGGATCTGCCAGAGCTATCCTTTATCACAAGGTATGTGTTGGCGTTTTGCCTTGTAGTAAATAACATCGTTTGATCTAATTTTTTATTGGCCTGAATAGTCATGTTTTCTATCGCATAAGACGGTTTCAGGTTTATCATTGTAAATAATAATCCGGTTCCTCCCACTAATAAAATAGTTGTAACAATGGTGTTAATTTTAGTTTCCGGATTTTTAATTCCACGGAAAAAATATAGTGGAACCAAAACAAACATTGAAACAATGGTGGTAAGGATCCATAAAGTTGTGCGGCCCGGCCAGTACATAATAGCAAAAAGCGTGGACAGAGAATATAAAATACCTACCATTACCGCAGCACCAATGATCAGTTTATCTCTGCCTTTATTTACCTCTTTGCTCTTAAGCAAAAAGAGAAGTGGTAAAAAAAACAAGCTCAACGTAATAATCCCCAGTATAAGAAGCGGTGATGCTCCCGGCCAATGCATGATTTTAAAAAAAGAACCAGATAAAAAAAGGACAATAGAAGTAATTCCGCTGATAATCATTATTTTTTTCATTGTGTAATAATTTTTAAAAGTTAACAGGAGTTGTGTTTCCTCTTCCAGCTCTTTCAAATTCTTTTTATAAAAAGAAGAAATTGTTTCCCTGTAAAACTGCTCGAAGTTCCCGTTTTCTTCGAGTTCATTTTCAATGATACAACAAACGTGATCCAGGAGGTTTAACTGCAGGTCCTCGATTTTAACGCCACGTGCACCAATGTCGTTAAAAATAAAATCTATTTGTTTATCACTGAGAGTATACATATTAAGCATGCCACCTTCAACCACGCTCAGAAGGACTAGGTTTTCTTATTAAGCAGTTTTAATATCCAGAAGAAACTTCAT
>JAOQAF010000224.1 GCA_025963735.1 Bacteroidota bacterium | reverse complement strand
ATTCAGCAATAAAAATATTATGAATATTATATAATCTCATTAAATTTGATGGTTAATGATGAAGAACTTAATATTGATTTTAACCTGTGTTTTAGCACTTTTTGAAGGAAGCGCCCAAACTACTTTTCCTACTAACGGCGCACCTTTTAACGTGCATACAACTTATGCTTATATAAACGCCAATATTTATACTGATTTTGAAACGCTTATAAAAAAAGGTGTATTATTATGTAAAGACGGAAAAATTATATCGGTTGCAGAAAAAACTGATATTCCTAAAGAAGCCGTGATCATTGACCTCAACGGTAAATATATTTATCCTTCTTTCATTGATATTTACAGCGATTTTGGGATGCCGGAAATTAAGCCTGCCGGCAGAACATTTTATCAGGGCCCGCAAATGGAAAGCAATATGAAGGGAGCATATGGCTGGAACCAGGCGATAAAAGCCGAAGCCGAAGCTTACAGGATATTTGTAAATAATAAAGATAAGGCCGATGAATATAAAAAAAATGGTTTCGGGATAATATTAACAGGGCCTAAAGACGGCATTGTTAGAGGATCGGGTTCACTTGTTCAGCTAAGCAACGGGAAAGAAAATAAAGCCATTATAAAAGACAAAGCGGCGGCTTTTTATTCGTTCAGCAAAGGAACCTCCACACAGGATTATCCGAGCTCTTTAACAGGGGCCATCGCACTACTTAGGCAAACGTATTATGATGCCATGTGGTATAAAAGTAACGGCAATAAAACAGAATATAATATTTCATTGGATGCATTTAATAAATTGCAGGACCTTCCATCCATTATAGAAACCAATGATAAATTCAATGATCTCCGGGCCGCAAAAATTGGTAAAGAGTTTAATGTAAAATACATCATCAAAGGTGGTGGTAATGAATATCAAAGGATAAACGATATTCAGGCTACATCCTTAAAATATGTTTTGCCTCTTAATTTCCCGGAGGCATTTGATGTAGATGATCCTTATGATGCAGAGAACATTACTTTGGCCGAACTGAAACACTGGGAGCTAGCGCCAACTAACCCTGCTGAATTCGAAAAAAATAATATTCCTTTTTGTTTCACCTCTGCCGATCTCAAAAACAAAAATGATTTTTTAAAAAATATAAGAAAGGCACTACACTACGGTCTTTCAGAAAAAGCGGCATTAAAAGCACTCACCGCTAACCCTGCGTTATTTATAAATGCATACGACAAAGTTGGCGCGCTTAAAAAAGATTTTTATGCTAACTTTTTTATTTCCAGTAAATCCATTTTTGAAGATGAGGCTGTAATCATGCAGCACATTATAAACGGAGAACCTGAAATTTACACTGATTTAAATCCTTATGATATCCGCGGAAACTATTCGCTTAACATTGAATCAAAAACCTTTGAACTAAAATTTACAGGCGATGCAATCAAACCGGTTGCTCAGGTAAAAATAGACACTGCTAAAAAGAATGTGAATTTTACTTTCAACAACAACCTGCTTACTTTTTCGTTTCCTTACGATACTGTAAATACAGCAAGACTTAGCGGAAATTACAATGCCTCAGATAAATCATTTGCAGGAAAAGGACAATGGGCCAACGGTAACTGGTTTAATTTTAATTTAAAATTTATTTCAATGGTGGATACTTCCACTAAAAAAAATACCGCGAAAAAAACCGAGCTCAACTTAGGGAAAGTAATTTATCCCTTCAATGCTTACGGTGAAGCGCTGCCGGAAAGTAAAGGAATTTTTAAAGACAACTGGAATAAATTCAAAAACCGGTACTCTGCTATTCTTATTAAAAAAGCCACGGTATGGACCAACGAAAGCGACACGGTATTAAAAGAACATGATGTTTATATTGTTGACGGAAAGATTGTAAGGATTGCTCCAAACATTGAATCCCCAAAACTCGCTTATGCCAAAGAAATTGACGGCAGGGGCATGCACCTTACCCCGGGAATTATCGACGAACACAGCCACATTGCTTTATGGGCCGGTGTAAATGAAGGAGGACAGGCCAGTAGTGCTGAAGTAAGAATGGGTGATGTTATTAATCCGGAAGACATAAATATTTACAGGCAACTATCAGGTGGAGTAACCACCGCTCAACTTTTGCATGGTTCGGCTAACCCTATTGGCGGACAAAGCGCGGTAATCAAATTAAGATGGGGTCACGGGGCGGAAGACATGAAATATGAAAAAGCCGATGCCTTTATAAAATTTGCTTTAGGTGAAAATGTAAAACAAAGTAATTGGGGAGATTTAAATTCAGTTCGTTTTCCGCAATCGCGAATGGGGGTTGAACAAATTTATAATGACTTCTTCAGCAGGGCTAAAGAGTATAATAAACAAACGTCCGATTTTTCAAAACTAAGCTCAAAGGAAATTGAAAAAACAAAAGCAACCTCTCCCCGAAAAGATCTTGAACTGGAAGCTTTAGGAGAAATTCTCACTAAAAAAAGATTCATTACCTGTCACAGTTACGTTCAAAGCGAGATCAATATGTTAATGCATGTGGCAGATAGTTTTGGATTTAAAGTAAACACCTTTACTCATATTTTAGAAGGATATAAAGTTGCCGATAAAATGAAGGCGCATGGAGCCAATGCTTCCACTTTTGCCGACTGGTGGGCATATAAAAATGAAGTAATGGATGCCATTCCCTACAACGCCGCACTGTTAACAAAGGTTGGCGTTAATACGGCCATTAACAGCGATGACGCCGAAATGGCCCGGCGATTAAATCAGGAAGCGGCGAAAACAGTAAAGTACGGCGGCCTTTCGGAAGTTGAAGCATTAAAACTGGTTACACTCAATCCTGCTAAAATGCTGCATATTGATGATAAAGTAGGCAGTATAAAAGTGGGTAAATCCGCTGACCTGGTTCTTTGGACTGATAACCCTTTAAGCGTGTATGCCAAAGCCGATAAAACAATAATAGACGGGCAGATTTATTTTGACAGGGAAGAAGACACAAAGTTACGCGAGTATATTAAAACAGAACGTGCGCGTTTAATTTCCAAACTGATTTCAGAAAAGCAAAAAGGCGGTAAAACCGTTAAACACCAGGAGAAACAACCGCGTTTATATCACTGCAATACCATTGAAGGTGTAAGCGAAGATGAAACAGGTGTGAGGTAAGTGTTGGTAAATGCAATTAAAATTAAAAAATGAAATTATATAAATATATTATAAGGTGTAATGTCTCTTCCATAGAGATCTTTAAACCTGCACGCTTACTGTGTATTTTGGTGATGATGCTCTTCTCTGCCATCAATGTCTTTGCCCAAAAAACCTATAAGCATATTGCCTTTATTAATGGTACGGCCCATATAGGGAATGGTAAAATAATTGAAAGCTCCCTGCTTGTTATTAACGGCGATAAAATAGAATCTGTTGGCGATATTAAAGGCATCAAATTAAATTATACTGCTTTTGATTCGGTGATTGATCTGGGAGGCCAGCACATTTATCCCGCATTAATAAATACCAATAATATTCTGGGTTTACATGATGCAGAATCAGTTCGCGCAACTCGCGACTATGCAGATGTAGGCACCTTTAACCCCCATATCAGGTCGTTGATTGCATACAATACCGACAACAAAATTGTTCCTACAATAAAAACTAACGGCATTCTTTATACACAATGTACTCCACGCGGAGGAATCATCAGCGGCTCTTCTTCCATTATGGCCCTTGAAGGATGGAACTGGGAAGACGCGGTACTAAAGGCAGATGATGGTATTCACATTAATTTTCCCCGAATAGTTGAAAGAAAATGGAGTGAAGAGGGAGAAGTATCTTCCAATCCAAATAAAAAATACAATGAGGAAATAACGGGTTTGGTAAAATTTTTCAGCGACGCACAAAGTTATTGTAATGTGTCCTTAAATACTGAAAAAAATATCCGTTTTGAAGCGATGCGCGAAGTCTTAAATGGTAATGCGAATTTGTACCTGCATGCAGATAAAGCCAAAGATATTATCAGCGCCATTAACTTCGCGGTTAAACAAAAAATAAAAAAACCGGTGATTGTTGGCGGGAAAGAAAGTTATAAAGTTACCGGTGAACTGAAAAAAAATAATATTCCCGTAATGCTTAACCGCATTTTTGACTTGCCTGATAACCCCGACTACGATATTGACATTGTTTACAGCACCCCTTATCTTTTACAAAAAGACAGTATTTTATTTTGTGTGCAACTTGAAGGAGACATGGAAGCCATGCAAAGTCGTAATTTGCCTTTTAATGCAGGTGCCGCGGTTGCTTATGGATTAACGAAAGAACAGGCTTTACAAAGTATCAGTTTAAATGCCGCTAAAATTTTAGGCCTGGATGCTAAACTGGGCACACTGGAAGAGAGTAAATTGGCGAGTATGATTATTAGTACGGGTGATATACTCGATATGAGAACTAATAATATTACATTAGCCTACATTGCAGGCAAACCGGTAAACCTTACCAATCAACAAACTGAGCTTTACCTTAAGTACAAAAATAAATACGGAATTAAATAGGATTATCATGAACGAAAAAGTTATAGTAGGCATTTCACAGGGAGACGTAAATGGCATTGGTTTAGAAGTGGTATTAAAAACTTTAATGGAGCCTGGAATAGCGGAAATTTGCACACCTGTTTTATTCAGTTCACAAAAAACAGTTTCCTACTACAGAAAAGTTCTTGGTTTGGAAGAATTTAATTTTAATCCTATTCGCGATTTCAATGCCCTCAATAACAAAAAAGTAAACGTATTTATATGCTATGAAGAAGAGATTAATATTGAAATGGGCAAACCTACCGAAACGGGAGGAAAGTACGCTTATCTCTCATTACAAAAAGCTACAGAGGCGCTTGTGAATAAAAACATCAATGCCCTGGTTACCGCGCCCATTAATAAAAGCACAATACAAAGTCCCGATTTTAAATTTATAGGTCATACCGAATATTTGGGAAGCATGCTGGGAGGCGAGCCACTAATGCTTCTGTGCTCAGATAACGGCTTGCGCATTGCCGTTGTTACCGGCCATGTTCCTGTAAGTGAAATCGCATCAAAAATAACTGTGGAAAATGTTTCCTCAAAAATCCTTAAACTTCATGAATCTTTAATAAAGGATTTTGGCGTTCGGAAACCGCGCATTGCGGTTCTGGGCCTCAACCCTCATGCGGGCGACAACGGAGCAATAGGCAATGAAGATAAAGACATCATCATTCCCGCTATTCAAAAAACAAATTTGAAATACAACATGGTGTATGGTCCTTATGCCGCCGACGGATTTTTTGGTAACGGTACCTATAAACAGTTCGACGGTGTTTTAGCGATGTATCACGACCAGGGACTTATACCTTTTAAAACAATTGCTTTTAATGATGGTGTTAACTTCACCGCAGGGCTTAATGGCGTACGCACCAGTCCGGATCACGGAACGGCTTATGATATTGCCGGTAAGAATATTGCCAATGAACAGTCATTTAAAAAGGCTTTATATGCGGCTATAGATATTTATAAAAATCGTCAGCTGCATTCAGAAATTTCTGAAAACCCATTGCCATTTACAAATCTTAAAAAAGAACGATAACGTAAAAATATATGAAAACAGTAGACTCAATCAATTTCCATAAAAGAAAAGCAGTTATACGTGTGGATTTTAACGTGCCTTTAAACGAAAAGTTTGAGGTAACCGATGACACCAGAATTAAGGCTGCGATTCCAACCCTTAAAAAGATTTTAATTGATGGCGGAAGTATAGTCATCATGAGTCACCTGGGCCGGCCGAAAGACGGACCTAGCGATAAATTCTCACTCAAACACATTGTTAAAGAAGTAAGCGGGCAACTTGGCACCGAAGTTAAATTTGCAGATGATTGTATTGGCGAAAACGCTTTTTCTCTTACCGAAAATTTAAAACCGGGTGAAGTAGTATTGCTTGAAAATTTGCGTTTTTATAAAGAAGAAGAAAAAGGCGATGAAGATTTTGCGAAAAAGCTTTCAAAGCACGGCAATATTTATGTAAACGATGCTTTTGGAACTGCGCACAGGGCACACGCTTCCACAGCGGTGATGGCAAAATTTTTTGATGCGTCTTCAAAATGTTTCGGATACGTAATGGCAGGAGAAGTGGCAAGCATTGATAAAGTATTAAATAAATCTGAAAAACCATTTACTGCTATTATTGGCGGTGCAAAGGTGAGTGATAAGATTATGATCATTGAACAGCTGATGAATAAGGCCGATCATATTATCATAGGAGGAGGCATGGCGTTTACGTTTGTTAAGGCTCTAGGCGGCAAAATAGGAAAATCATTATGTGAAGACGATAAACTTGAAGTGGCTAAAGACCTTTTAAATAAAGCTAAAGCCAGGGGGGTACAAATTCATATTCCTACCGATGCTGTAATAGCGGACAATTTTTCAAACGATGCTGCTTTTAAGGAAGTAAAAATAGACGCTATCCCCGAGGGATGGATGGGTTTGGATATTGGCCCCGAAAGCAGGAAACAGTTCGGCACAATAATAAAACAATCAAAAACTATTTTGTGGAACGGACCAATGGGAGTTTTTGAAATGAGTAATTTTGAAGGCGGAACCAAACAAGCCGCTTATGATATTGTTGAAGCTACTAAAGGCTCGGCATTTTCCTTAATAGGCGGTGGAGACAGTGTTGCCGCCATTAACAAATATAATCTTGCCGACCAGGTGAGTTATGTTAGTACCGGCGGAGGAGCGTTACTTGAATACATTGAGCAGGGCAGTTTACCGGGTGTAAGAGCAATTGAAAACTAAATATGAAAACAATAAAAACCATATCCTTACTGCTTATGATTGGCGTATCATTTGCATGTAAAAAAGAAAGACAATGCGAATGTAAAAATGCCAACGGAACTTATCCGGCCGGAACGGTTGAAGCAACCCGGTACAACGCAAAAAAAATCTGTAAAGATCTATCCACTTCAACAACCGAATGTTATCTAAAATAAAATCTGATACTTAAAAAATTTATATGAATTTCAGAATAGGTTTTGGATACGATGTACATCCTTTGGGAGAGGGGCGCGAGCTTTGGCTTGGAGGCATTAAACTTGAATTTGAAAAAGGCTGCGTAGGCCACAGCGATGCTGATGTTTTACTTCACGCCATATGTGACGCACTGCTTGGCGCGGCCAATCTGCGCGACATCGGTTTTCATTTTCCAAACACCGACGAACGGTATAAAGGCGCTGACAGTAAATTACTTTTAAAGGAAGTGGTAAGATTATTAAAGGAAAAAAATTACAGCATTGGAAATGTGGATGCCACTTTAAGTCTGGAAGCGCCAAAGATAAATCCGCATATAAAACAAATGCAGGAAATTCTGGCTCCTGTAATGGAAATTGATGAAGATAATATTTCAATAAAAGCAACTACCAATGAACAGCTTGGTTATATAGGCCGGGGCGAAGGCGTTAATGCGTATGCCGTAGCGTTGATATATAAAAAAACTTCTTAAGTATTATTCTACAACCAGTTTCAGAAATTTACTTTTTTCTGTTCCGTAAAAAACAAGGTAATAAAGTCCGGGCTTTAAATTATTTTCATGTACGCTGATATTGATACTGTGTTTGCCGGGACTGTAATTTTTATCAGACACCACCTGTTTTATTATTCTGCCAAGGTTATCTGCAATCTGAATAGTCAGCTTCTCCTTTTTATTTAAGGTGAACTCTATTGAAGTTTCCGTTTTAAAGGGATTCGGCGAACAGGATAGCGAACTGAAATTTTCTTTTCTTGCAGCCTCAATTCCTAATATTACAGGATCAACCAACGCCGTATACACACTTAGCGAACCGTTAGTAGTCATTTGCATCCATATTGGCCGTATTACGTTATTATGAGCTGAAATGCCGATATAATCTCCAAAAAAATAAGTGGAGTTAGGAGTAAAAGCATTTGCATTCACTTTATAATTTATAAAACTTTCTCCTCCGTTTTTAGAAACGGCCATATATAAATCCGTGTTGGTACCCGAAGAATAATTCCGCCTGTCGTAAAAAAGAACATACAGGTAACCTGTTACCTGATCAATGGTCATGGTACTCATAAACTGTTGCTTGCCCGGCACATCGTCGTTGACTCTGATAGGCGCGCTCCATGTAGACCCTCCATCTGCTGATTTTGTAATCCAAACATCACCATCATTTAAACCATTCATCTGATCGCTCCAATTAATATAAATTGTTCCTTTATAGGGGCTGGAGTTACTCAGGTCGCAAAAGGTAAAAGGCAATCCATTGCACCTGTATAAACCATTGATGCCATAATCCCAACCTCCGGGAAAGGCATTGACTAATTGCTCTGTTGCAAGCCATGTATTCCCAGCGTCAAGAGATTTTTGAAACATTAATCCGTTAATGCCGGCCCAGGCCACATATACTTCGCCAAGCGGACCAATGGCAGGAACGGCCCCTTCTACCGTAGAGTCAGAATCCACGCAGTTTCCGGCAATTTTGGATATTCGTTGCGGAGCTGAAAACGTATTTCCGCCATCTGAAGACTTGCTGTATAAAATAACAGAACTATCAGAAGGCGCGCTGCTGCCATAATTATCAAACTGCGTCCAGGTAAGGTGCATCTCGTTGTTATATGGATTAACAACAACCCAGGGCTTGTCCTGAACTTTTGAACCGTTCTTCCCTACTCCAACGCATGAAGAAAAACTTTGACCAAAGTCGGTTGACTTTTGTACAACAATTCTATCTACCCATGTTGCACCCGGAGTAATACCCGGGTTTGGATTAGATAAATGAATGTAATAACATGCGCCGGCTGTGTCCCACACCATTACAGGATCTCCGTACACATCATAGGCGCTGCAACTTAATTGCTGATAAAACCATGTGGCGCCTCCATCGTTACTTCTGTAAGCGTTTTTTAAATTGGAGCCCGCGATAATCTGATTAGTAGTTTTCGGATTAATAGCAATTGACACTTCTTCAGGCTGATTTAACGTACTTATTAATATATTGGGAAACTGCGCCAGGCCCAGCTCACTCACAAGAATACAAATTCCAAATATTACTTTCTTCATTAAAAGGACATTGGTTAATAAATGTACAAAAAAAAAGGGCTGTGTTTATTTTATCCCTAAAATGATGTAGAAAATGTTAAATATAAAAACCGTCCCTTTAGCTTAAGGTTTTAATTCATTATCTTTAATGAATGAGATTTTCTATATTTTTTACGCTGACCATTTTTTTTGGTCTTTCAGTTTCAGCTCAAACATATAATTATTATTTTGGCAATCTTCATTCACACACCGGACTGAGTGATGGATGTAAAGATTCTGCCAGCTCAGGCGTTACAAACCCAGCGGGGGCATACGCTTATGCCAAACTTTCTCAAAACTTTAATTTTCTTGGCGTTTCAGAGCACAATCATTATTCCAGTTCACACAATCCCGGATTTCAAATCCAGAGTTATACTGTTGGCCTTAATCAATCCGCGGCCGCCAATCAAGA
>JAOQAF010000222.1 GCA_025963735.1 Bacteroidota bacterium | reverse complement strand
TTAACCCCGAACAGGCAACTATTGATGCAGGAAGCGCAGAAATATTCAATTATCCTTTTATTCATATGACGGGCCATGGCAACGTTATTTTCTCCAATCAGGAAACCGAAAATATCCGAAACTACTTACTGGGTGGCGGATTTTTACACATCAGCGATAATTATGGCATGGACAAATTTGTACGCGTACAAATGAAAAAAGTATTTCCTGAACTTGATTTTGTTGAATTACCTTTTACGCATCCCATCTATCACCAGAAATATGATTTTCCGAACGGGCTTCCAAAAGTTCACGAACATGATAACAAACCTCCCCAGGGTTTTGGATTAATTTATAAAGGCAAACTTATTTGTTTTTATGATTTTGAGTGTGATTTAGGCGATGGCTGGGAAAGTCCTGAAGTGCATAACGATAGCGAAGAAGCCCGCACCAAAGCGTTGAAAATGGGCGCCAATATTATCTCCTACGCTTTTCTTGGCTTTGATAAAAAATAATTATACCATTTCTAACATTCTTGCGTTCCTGTTAAATATGAAGTGCTTGTTTTTTATTCTTATGTTCATTTTTGTCGGAGTCGCATACGGGCAGACTTTCACACTTTCAGGAAAAATTTTAGGTGGAAAAGATCCGCTCCCTTTTGCCACCATTTACATTAAAGGAACCACACAGGGCGCCAATAGTAATGATGAGGGTAAATACAGCCTGAAACTTAATGCGGGGCAATACACTATTGTGTTTCAATACGTAGGCTACAGCAAACAGGAAGTGTATGTAGACTTAACAGAAAACAAAACACTGAACGTGTCATTAAAAGCCGATGTTATTTCATTAAGTGAAGTGATTATTAAAGCAGGCGAAGATCCTTCGTACCCTATAATGCGAAAGGCCATCAAAAAAAGAAAATATTATTCCAACCAGGTTAAAGAATATTCCTGTCAGTCTTATATAAAGGGCTTACAACGCCTGAACAACATACCAGATAAAATTAAAAAACTTGTAAAAATGACAAGTGGCGATAAACTGGATTCTGCCGACCTGGGGGTTATTTATCTGAGTGAAAGCGAAAGCAATTATTATTTTAAAAAACCCAACCTTCAAAAAGAAATCATGTACAGCAGCCGGGTGAGCGGTGAAACAAAAAGTTTTAGTTTTAACCGTTTAAGCCAGATGAAATTTAATTTTTATGAGAATTTGGTCAATATCCGCGGAATCAGTGCAAGGCCCTTTGTGTCGCCCTTAAACGGGAACGCTTTTTTATATTACCGGTATATATTACTGGGCACCATAAAAGAAGACGGATATATTTACAATAAAATAAAAGTAATTCCAAAAAGAAAAAACGATCCTTGTTTCAGCGGCATCATTTACATTCAGGAAAACGCGTGGCGTTTAACCGGCGTTGATCTTTTTATAACAAAAGATCAGAACATCAATTTCGTTGATACGCTAACAATAAAGCAGCTTCACTCTCCAATTATTGGCGACAGCATCTGGATGCCTGTTAACCACAATTTCAGCTTTTCGTTTAGCTTTATGGGCATTACAGGAAACGGGTATTTTAACGCCATTGTAAAGAACTTTAATCTGAACCCGCAGTTGAATGACAAATTTTTTAATAACGAAATACTTGTAATTGAAGACGGTGCCAATAAAAAAGATTCTTTGTACTGGAATGCCAACAGGCCCGTGCCTCTAACCCGCGAAGAAAATGTAGATTACCGGAAAAAAGACAGTACAGAAAAAATAACGGATACGCCACGGTACAAGGATTCGGTTGACGCGGTAAGAAATAAATTCAGGTTTACCAATATTTTATTGGGATATAATTATTCGAAAAGCACCAGGCGTATTTCATACTCTGTGCCAGGCATTGTTACTAATGGCGTTCAATACAATACAGTGGAAGGTCTAAACCTCAGCTATAATTTTTCTCTCACCAAGGAAAGGGAAGATTTTAAAATACATAAATACAATGGCCGGATCCGTTATGGCTTCAGCAATTACTTATGGGGCGGCGAATTGGGCTATAATTATTTTTATAACCCTAAAAAGTTTTCAAGAATTGGTATAAAAGTAAAATCCATTGTTGAACAATATAACCCTGCGGAACCCATTACACCATTAGTAAATTCTATTTACACGCTTTTTCTGAATGATAATTTCATGAAGCTGTTCAGGGAAACAGCAATTGAAACAAATCAGTTTACGGAAATTACAAACGGTATTTTTGCCAGCACTGTTATTAAATACGCACAGCGCGAATCGCTAAAAAACATGTCAGATAAGCTTATAATTGACGATAAAAATAAATTATTTACAAGTAATGACCCGCTGCATATTTATACCAACGACTCCTTGTTTTCAACCAATAATGCATTAACCGCCGAACTCTCAATGTCTTTCAGGTTTAAGCAGAAATACATTAGCTTGCCTAACGAAAAAATAATTACCGGAAGTAAATATCCGCGTTTAAGTGTTACTTATAAAAAAGCTTTTCCTGTGTTAAATGCCATGGCGGATTATGATCTGGCAAGCGCAACCGTGTATGATGAAGTGAACCTTGGTTTAATAGGAAAGCTTGGATACCGCGTAAAAGGAGGCGCATTTTTAAATACTAAAAATTTGTATTTTACCGACTACAAACATTTTCTGGGAAATCAGCGACTAATAAACATTAACGATTATTTAAGCAGTTACAGGTTGTTACCTTATTATACGTACAGCGCCGATAAATGGTTCACCGAAATTCATGTTGAGCACCATTTTAATGGTTTAATCCTGGATAAAATACCTTTGATTAAAAAATTGAAGATGCAGGAAGTGGTGGGCGTTCACTTTTTAAGTAATAACAACATAAAAAAATATTATGAAATAAACTTTGGTCTTGAAAACATTTTTAAAGTGGTTCGCCTTGATTACGTTTTGGGATATGGTATTGGCAATAAAATTATATCCGGATTTACTATAGGATTTAATCTGGGCCTGTAGGAATGGCCCTTCTCTCTGAGTAAGTTTTACCACATTAAAGGTTTTAGTAACATGGAACATACATTTAAATACCTGATGTGAATAGACCCCAAATTATTTAAAATGGCGAAAAAAAATAAAGAATATGTTATTTTATTAGTTGACGATGAAAGAGAAATTATTTTTGTTCAAAGAGCGGTGTATGAGCTTGACCCGAACATTCGCCTGATTACAGCGTATAATGGTGTGCAGGCCCTTGATCACCTTGTGGAAAAAAGAGCCTTTGAGAATGAAATGCATTTAATACCCGATTTAATTATTTGCGATGCCTCGATGCCGCGCATGGATGGATTTGAATTTCTTAGAAATATAAAAGCAGTAAATGAATTTAAAAATATTCCGGTTTACATTTTAACAGGAACTGAAGAATCTTTAATTAAAAAACACATGCTTGATCTGGGCGCTGCTGATTGTATAACCAAACCGATTGACGCCAGACAAATAAAACCCCTTATAGCAGATATTTTAAATAATGTGGGCTACGAAAAAAAAGAGAGGGTGTAGTTCTTCACTTTTTTTAGTTCTGCCGAATTCTCCCCCAGTTCCGGGCGATCCTTGCTCTCTTCCGAGCGAGCAAAGCAGCAACAGAATCTCATCGAAAAAAAATCTGAACCTGTTTTAACCTGAAGAGTAATGATAAAAAAAGGAGATGAACACTAAAGTTTTTTTGGAAGCTGTATTAAGTAATTAATTAGATTACAGCTCTACCTTAAGTATTATGGTATTGAATAACCGAAAGAAGTATAACCAATAGTTCACTGAAAGCGTAAATCCAGTATTTATATCTTTCAAACATAATACAAAAGTAACTATATTTTTATAATTTACTAGTTGATGCAGTCTTCAATAACGAGGATCTTGTTCAATTTTAGTCAATAAAAAAGGGGAATAATCCCCTCTTTTTTTTAGCCTCAACACGTTAGTTATAAATCTTATTTAATCATTTTTTGACTCACACGTTCAAATTGAACAACGGGTTTAAGTAAATAACACTTGTTTCCGTCATTATTAGTTTCTACGCTGATATTACCACAAATATCCATCGCTATAAGCAATTCGTTAACTGCATTTTTCTGAACCTCGCCTTTCATATCAAAAACCACTTCCTGCGTTCCTAATTTAAAACAAGAGGCCGCATCATTATTCACTACCAGTTTGTTATTCACACCAAAAGAAACAGCCACTTTGGTAATTCCTCCGGGACGCACCGCTATCCGATTGGTAATGTTTAAGCCTGCGCTATTTCCCTGCTGCATGCTTACCAGATCCCACCAACCGGCAACCATTGGTAATGTTACCCAACCGTTTTCGGGGCTATAAACCTTTACTCCTCTGATGTCAACCGTTAGAGAAGTATACTCTTTCTGTGGATTTGAACACGGCTTACTGGCAAGCATAACATACATACTTGTATTATCCGGCACCGGTTGCGGAGATGGCCCTTGTTTTTGTTGTGTTTCCGTTGCATCTGACACCCCCTTAGGCATCATATTACTTTTTTTGCAGGAAGGAGCCATGCATAATATAGCTCCCATTCCTATCATTGCTATTATCTTTTTCATGTTACTTAGTTTTAAATCTTATGATTCAAATCCCATACCCGACAAAAAAAATTATATTATCTTTTTATAAATTCACAATTATTCTGTTAATCATTTTAACAAGGGTTTGCAGGATTAGTATCTACATTTATCAAGAACTAACCGCAATGTAGCCCAAGGGAATTTTTTAATTGCCAGAAGGTCTTATTGTTTATTTCGAAAAAGTTTAAGCTAAAAAATTAGAAAAAACTTCTTCATTTATAAAACTTATACTGATAAAAAATTTTCATTTTTTTATCTTTTCAAAAATAAAATTAGATGTAATTAATTAATAAAGTGAGAAAATTGGGGGTGAAAATATCCCGATGATGTTCATTGAGAATACACAGTGACCTTTCGGCGTGTTTGAGTCATCCAAGATCTTGAGCGGCCTCCGAGAGCTTCACACTTTCTCGCATGCCTCAGGCACTAACTTTGGAAGCTTCAGACTTTATGCTTACCACAATTCATAATCCAGCACCATATTCTCCATACGATAGGTTGGCATTTGTTTACCTTCCGACAATTTATAAACTTCTTCGCTTACAAACTTTTGAAGTTCACTCAGCATTATCTTATGATCAGCATTCTGATCGGCTTTTAAATTTTTCAACCCTTTTAAAAGACAGTGAGTAAACAAACCGTTATTCCACTTCTCCCCCTCAAAGGCTGCTTCCGTGCCTCCTGCAGAAGAAATAATAGTTGCTCCTGAATTCTGTCGCAGATCAGAGAAAACAGTTTTAGACATTTCCAGAGCGGTGCTTTGCGCAAACACAGTCCCTGAAACCCTAACCGAGCGCGTTGTGTCGGCACCCTCCTTACTCTTCTTGTCATCGCCGTTATAAACATCCTCATCTACTTCTCCACTAAAACAAGCGTCAATAAACATTAATTTTCGAATAGGCTTCATTTGTTTAAATAAAGACTCAAAAGATTTATACGCCACCGAATTAATTTTTGGGTCTGAAAAGTCGGTGTAGTAGGTCGGAAAATAATAACTTAGATCCGAATCCAGGTAACCGTGTCCAGCAAAAAAGATCATCACCACATCATTAATTCCTGCCTTACCAAAAAACTTATTTAAAGCAGTTACAGAATCTGAGGAAAAACTTTGGTTAAACAATTTCTTAACCTGCACATTTTTAAATGATTTTGAATCAACCATGGTATTGGCCACATCATTAGCGTCTTTATAAGCATAAGCCAAATCGAAGTCCTTATTTTTAAATTTTTCGCTTGCAATAACAACAAGATAAAGATCGGGCTTTACCATGTTGGTATTATTGTAAAAACGTGTTATATGCGGACTCTCAATTCCCATCTCATCTTTTACAACAAATTCAAAACGATTAATACCGGAAGATGTTTCAAAAGATAATTGAAGATCAAGGCGCGAACTCTGATCATTTTTAACCACTTCGGAATAAACCTGCGTGCCGTTATTATAGACTCTTAATCCCGACAACTTATACTGTCCTTTGTTAGCACTTACCGAAAAATTAAGCCAGCCCGGTTTTATTTCCTTCATCTGCACCGTTTGAATTGTAGGAAGTACAGCGAAATTTATTTTGGTACCCGGCTTTAAACCTAATACTTTCATCCGTTTTAAATATGCTGTTTCATACGCTTTTATTAGTGTGGTATCTGTACACATAAACGCTTTTAAAACTTTATGGGGTTGATTCAAGTAAGCGTCAAACTGATCGAAACTGAAAATTTCTGACTCATACTTGAAACGGATGTTTTTAATAAATTCTTTTGAACCCATGTAGTGAAGATCTTGCGTGATCAGAAAAAAATTATCATCGCCCGCGTTTGCCAATTGTCCCATGATCTTTTTGTTTTCAAGATCAACAAAGGTTGCAAGCGAATTAACAACGCTGGTTATAATCAGCTTTGAAGATCCTTCGATAAAAAAACATTTTGGGAATGGTGAATTTCGAATCGCTCAGATCGATAAGTTCATCACCATTTGCGTTATACACTTTAAAAAATTTACCCATGGGATCAAGCAGCGCGAAATATTTTCCTGTTTCACTGGTAAAATGATAACTCATCATTTCTTTGGTGGTCGACAATGGTTTGGTAAATAATTCGGTGCCGTCTTCAATAGAATACTCACTGTACACAACTTGTTTATCAGTATAATTGGTCATGTCATTTTTAAGATACCACACGCCAATATTTTTTCCTTCGTTCTTAATTTTAAAATCATAAGGAAAATATGTTTCAGCGTAATCTTTAACTATTTCCTTTTTCTGCATGTCAATTTTCACAAGTGCGTTGGTAGGAATTTCAGTTTCGTAACCATTAATAGTTTTTTTCTTTTTAATCTGACTGAACGTGAAAAGAAATTTATCATCCGGACTGATCATTACGCGCGCATTCACACTCCACGATTCACTTTCATATTCTACCTTTTTTGTTTTGCGGTTAATTACCTTGTATTTATTAGCCTCGGGAACAAAGACCAGATTTTTGGTGAAGTTGACTATCTGATAAAGAGGAGTAGCTGCAAGAGAATACATACCGGAATATTTTTCTTCACTAAGGGTTTTAAGATTAATGATGTGAAGGCTGGTGTAGTCACAATAATAAAATTCGTTGTTAACGAAACCGGAGGTGATTGCAAATACGCCTTTCCTTATTGTTTTCCGATACTTTTTCTTGTAAATATTATAAATAGAAAGATTTAGATTTTTAGACGTGCCCGAATTTACCACCACTTCCGAGTCACTTAAAAAAAACACATTATTGATATAGGCCGAATCACTTCCTGAAATATCTTTTAACTCGGCGTACTTGCTTAAATTTTTAAGGTCCCAGAAAAACCCGGAAGAGGAAGAGTTAGTGTAAAGCCATTTGTTACCCGGACTTATGTTGGCCGAAGTAACCGGATTACCCATGGCCACCTTTTCTGAAATGAGTTTCATGCCTTCGGGATCATAGACACGAAGAGCCTTGTAGGAAGTATAACTGTTGCAGATTAAACGGTTGCCGTGTGCGGAAAATTTGATGTTACTGACCACCCCTTTAAAATGATTCTTTAATTTTTTTGTTTTAAGATCAATGAATTTAATTCCTTTCGAAGTGGCATAGGCCACAGAAGATGAACCGGAGATGTAATCAATATCGAACACATATTCATCATTTGAAAAATTTATGGTATCGGGTTTGGTAAGTGATACGCGCTTATTAATATCTTTTAAAAGGGATTTATCATATCCGTACATAGTATAGTCGTAACGCGGAAGTCGCACTTCATGCACCACTTTATCATTATAAATGTCAAGAATAAAATACTTATCCATTGCAAAACAAAAGAGGAGGGAGTCGCGGATGTTAAGCTTGGAAACAGTTTGCGGGTTAACGATCACTGTAGTTGTTTTGGAAAGATCGCTTAAGGATTGTTTTACAATGGAAGAAAGGGTTCCTGAAGTTTTGGCCAGAACTGCCTCGTTTGCTTTTGAGTAATGCACCGCGTGGATAACGTAATCGGTGAGCGGAAAAGAATAGGAAGAAATTATTTCTTTCTTTTTAAAATCATAAATGAGAGAAAAGGATCCGATGCTTACATAAAGTTCGCTGTTGTTACCGGTAAAAAAACAACCTCCGATAGGAATAGAACCATAATACTCACTGTTTTTCTGTCCTTTAATGAGTTCAGGAGTAGAGGTTTTATACAGCAGTTGCAGTTTTTGATTATTAAAGCTAAAAAACCACAACTCATTACCGATTGCTGTAGCGATAACGGTACCGTCTTTACTGATAGAGAGGCATTTAACTCCATAGTTGAGATCATACTCATCAATTATTTCAGAAGTTTCGGTATTATACACTGAAAGTGCGTTGGCTGCAACCACAAAGAATTTTTCGCCGGGCATAAACTGCATAAGGTCGTAGTAACTGTAGGAAATTTCTTTGGGAATAATGATCTTTACATCTTTGAGCTGACAGAAACAGCCGTAATGCGCCAGAAGAAGAAAAAGTATTAAGCGGCTTTTTAACATTGGGTTAAAAGTATGCGTATTTTCGGGTAAAACCTTAAATAAAGCGGGGATAATGGTCTTTTTTTCCCCTTTAATTTGTGAGTTTTAATATTATTCCTATCTTTGCCATCCTTAAAAAAACGTAGAGATGCCAAAAATGAAAACTAACTCCAGCGCTAAAAAGCGTTTTAGCCTGACTGGAAGCGGTAAGATCAAAAGAAAACATGCATACAAGCGTCACATCTTAACTAAAAAAGAAAAAGACCGTAAACGCGGTTTAGCTAAGAGCGGACTTGTAAGCAAGGAAGATACCAACAACGTGAAAGCGATGTTGTGTATATAACGAAAGCTCTTTAAGGAATTATCGGTAAAAACAAATGTTTAACCCGGGTTACAGTCTGTAAGTTCACCACAAGTGACGCTCTAACCCAAAGAAAAATTAAAAAGAAATGCCACGTTCAGTCAATCACGTAGCGAGTAGAGCTCGCAGAAAAAAAATCCTGAACC
>JAOQAF010000211.1 GCA_025963735.1 Bacteroidota bacterium | reverse complement strand
CCGGCTACTACCGGAGAAGCCGCAGAGGTGCCGCCGCCTGAAACATGTAAACTTCCCTGAGCAACAACACTTGGAGCATTCGCAATTAAATTAGCCTGCATGCCCAAGGCCATAGCGCTGAAAACATAATCACCAGTGGCGCTTATATCTGGCTTTTGTCTTCCGTCCCGGGTAGGACCAATACTGCTGCTTAACGATCTGCTTCCTCCAATTGGACCGGGTGTTTGCAAAACATTATTCACATCATAGTAACTCGTTAAGTTATTGTAATTAGCTACGGTTATTACATCATTGAGGCATTGAAAGCCGGATACAATGCCATACAAAGAATCGGGCATTACATATTTATTTATAAAAGGATATTGAGTAGCAGTGGGCAAACCGGTTGAAACAAAATCAAAATTCCAGGCGTGATGTAAACCTACCCCTTTACTTTCAATGCGCCACAGAAGGTTTGATGAATCGGGATAAATACGCACGTACAATTCATAAACGCCGTAGTTATTAATACTGGCCGAAGTTTTTACAATACCAATGCGGTTACCGTTATATTTAAGGGTATCGTTTTGCGTAGAAATTAAACCGTAGTTATAATTTTTAAAACCAACCCTGCCAAGATCAAAAAACGTAGGGCGATTGGCCCCAATACTGATCTTCACATTTTTTATTTGTTGTGTATCGGCATAACACCAGTAGTTCAACATATTGGTACCACTTTTTTGTAACCATGTAAAATTAGTATCAATGGCAGAAGGCTGAGTTTTTACATGATACCTGATGTTACCCGCGTTACCCGCCGCTGCCACCATTACGCGTCCGGGTACGTTTTGCACCATGCCTTCAATTAATTTGGCTTCCAGATCAGTTCCATCATGACTCCCATAATAATCTCCAAGACTCGCGTTAATCACACAAGGCTTACCAAGCGCGGTGGCTTTACTATAAATGTACTGTACTGCATCAGCGATCGTAGGACCCTGTTTATTAAAATCAATTGCTACAACAACCAGTTCGGCTTGCGAAGCACAGCCCATATGTGTTCCGTTACCAAGTGCATTACCTGCTGCTATACCTGATACGTGTGTACCATGACCATAATGAGGCAGATCATTATGCGTGCAAACGCTCGCGTTAATTTGCGCAGCTGTCCATTCAATTCCGTAATTATAAGGTTGCGGCACTGTTGATCCGCTTACCTGAACCTGATCCCATAAAAAACGCACACGCGTATTACCAGAGGCATCTTTAAAATCGGGATGATTAAAATCTATCCCTGTATCTATTATTCCAACAAGCACTCCTGTTCCGTTATAAGCCTGGGCCAATGGCGCGGCGCCTTGCTTCACCGGTTTAATACGATTTCTAACAAGCATCGTATCATTCATTAACTGTTTATGCGGATCAATAAATTCAGCATAGGTAATTGTTTTATCATTGAGAAGCTGACTTAATGCATTTATATCGAGAGTAACGGAGGCAATATTACCTGCAAAATAATTGACAGTATAGTTTAAGGAAGTGGAAGCACTTTGAAGTTTTAGAATATTACCTTTTACGAGAATTGTAAATTTTTCGGGAAGATCTCTGTCCTCCATTTTGGTTTTTAAAGAATTGTTTAAGATTGATTGCGACTTAAATGTTCCGGCAAAGACAACTACTAAAAAAACAAAATAATACTTCATCATTAATTTATTTATACTAATTTAATAAAAAAAACCGACATTTGAATCATGAGCAGAAGGTCTTTCTTGACTGGTATATTATTCGTTGGAGCCTTGCTGGGCTTTGGCCAGAAAGACAGCGTCATCTATTCCGAAACAAGCAATCTGAATGAAGGGATTTATTTAACCTACTCCGATTTCAGAAACAACTCCCCTATTCTTAAAGAACAAATTGAAACAAACATTAACCATGATCAGCTTGATTTTTTTGGAAAAGTAATCGACCAGCTCAAATTTACCTGCATAAAGGATGGAGCGCGAATGAGTATTGATGCGAGAACAGTTTGGGGCTTTTATCAAAACCGGACTTTATATGTTAATTATAAGGAAGTTTTTTATCGCGTACCTGTTTTCGGATCTATTTGTTACCTCGTTGCCGTTGTGGAAGTGCCTACCTATTACCCCGGTTATTATGGTCCGGGATTTGGCGGTCCGGTTGGCTCAACAGGCAAGACAAAAGAAATACGCGAATTCATAATTAATTTTTATGATGGCATTGTGGAAGAATTAAACCTGGAAAGAGTTGAACTCTTGCTTAGCCGCGATGAAAGTTTATACAAGGAGTTTAAATCCCTTAAACGAAAAAAAAGAAAAGCGCAGATCTCAAGGTTCATTAAAAAGTATAACGAGCTTCATCCTGTTTACTTTTTTAAGTAGGTTACCTTTCCTTTTCAAAAACTTCTTTTAAAAAGCGGTAATAGGTTTCAATTCCATCCTTTAAACCACTTAGCGGAATACGTTCGTTGCTTCCATGAACGGTTTGCATTAATTCGGCATTCAACCGTAAAGGCATGATTCCATAGGTGGGAATATTTTTATTTCTGAAATAACTGTTATCGCTTGATGCGAGAAATAAAAAGGGGATAACTTCAGCACCATGGAAATTTGATTTGATGGCGGTAGAAAAATAATCAAAAAACTTATCAGGTTTAGTGGGTTCGGCCTCCGGCGATTCATCTAAAACAGTGAGCGTAATTCGCGGATCTAATACCCGCATTAAACGTTTAAGCGTAAAAGGTTTTTCATTAAAGCGCGGTAATAAGCGGCAATCGAAGTAAGCACTGGCGGCGGCGGAGATCTGATTAAGCGCGCCCGGGGGATTACGAATACTGGTTAACTGAAAAGTGTTTTGCACCATGGGTAATAACAGTTCGTTAGCCGAAAGTATTTTTTTACGAAATGGTTTAAAAATGGTCCAGTAAATGTGGCTCAATACAAATCCTTTAATGCC
>JAOQAF010000116.1 GCA_025963735.1 Bacteroidota bacterium | reverse complement strand
AAAAATGCATCATTAAAGCCAAACTCACTGCCAGATATTTCACGGGCTTTGTGAGCAGTCCAAAACCAACAGCAACTATCAGGTATGGAACTACTTTTCCGGTTTTTAAACAAAAAACAAATTGTCTTTCACTTACAATTTTTTTCAGAGGATTTATAATATCGTAAAAATCTGTACTTACAAAATTCGGATTCAGTAACTGACTAAAGCCGTTATAAACATATACGCCCGAAACAATTAACTGAATAAATATAAAAATTGATGTGAATTTATTTGAGTTGTCAACGCGCCCGTCATAAAATAAAAAAACAATTAAGATGGCATTGTATATATAAAACCATGGTTGCAGCCGGTTTATATCAAACAACACCAATACCACGTTAATGGTTAAAGATAGAAAAATAAAAAACCTGGTATGAGTAAAAAACAACGAGCATAAAAGAAAAAGGCCGCTGCAAATTACCAGGGCAAAATCAAAAGGAGGGGTAAGAGTTATATTTTCAAAAAAAGATTTGCTTGGGAAAAACCGTTCGCCTCCCCATAAGTTCAAACTTAAAAAAAAAGAAACAAAAATTCCAATTGTTACAATTACTCTTAAAAAATATAAACGCCTTGGTATTGAAATCGGTAAGCTATCCATTATTATGATGTATGTTTTAATCTGCCTGCTGAATGAAAATTATTTTTGTAATAGGTTTCTTTAAGGTCGCTGATAACAACCCCACGGCTTGTGCTGGCATGAACGAACTTGTCATTCCGAACATATACGCCAACATGCGAAACATTTTTTCCGTTGGTTATAAAAAATAAAAGATCACCTTCTTTCAAATTTAAACTGCTTATTTTATCGCATTCTTTGTATATCTCACCGGCACTTCGTGCTGTTTTTCTCCCGTACACATTTTCGTATAGCATATCGGTAAAGCAACTGCAGTCAATTCCTGTTTTCTGACAACCGCCGTATTTATAGGGTGTGCCATACCAATCTTCAATAAAAGAATACAGTTTGCTTTGTTTAATTTCTTTTCGTGTAATTCCAAGTTTCTCTTCCAGAATACTGGTGTCTTTATTTGTGTGGATTACCTTATTTGTTTTTACAGTTTCCTTTTTGTGATGGCAGGAAATCACAACTAAAGCGGTTATAATAAAAAGTATGTGATTTTTTAAGTTTGGCATCTGCATTAAAGTTAACCGGTATCATAAGGTAATTTAATGTGTTGAGTGACAGGTTGTTTACACTAGCTTGTTAATAACCCTCATTTTTGTTAAAAACCTTTTTTAATCAGAAAATCCAGAGGAGTACGTTCTATTAATTTTTATGGGAAATTTAAAAAGCTCCTTAAAAAAATTCGACGAGTGCTATATGTTTTCGGCGATTTTAGGCACTGGGGCTTTAAACAAACAGTGAATATTCATTATATTTAACCTAGATAAATCAAACTGATGAATACTTCTGCTGAACAATTGAATGTAAAAACCAAAATACCTCTTGAAACGTTAAAGCATGCTTTCGAACTCATGTGCACTGCTAAAAGTATGGCAGATTTATATGAAGCAAACAAAGAGGTTACGGCTAAGTATGTTCACGCTACAAGCCGTGGCCATGAAGCAGTTCAACTGGCTTTAGGTTTACAATTGTTGCCGCAGGACTTTGTAAGTCCGTATTACCGCGACGATAGTATTTTATTAGGTATTGGCATGCAACCGTTCGAACTCATGCTTCAGTTACTTGCCAAACGAAACGATCCCTTTTCAGGAGGGAGAACGTATTACGCGCACCCCAGTTTAAGAAGGGATGATATGCCAAAAATTCCTCATCAATCAAGCGCTACAGGTATGCAGGCTATTCCTGCTACGGGCGTGGCCATGGGTATGAAGTACATGGAAGATGCAGGAATTGCTAAAAATCATGAAGGGAAAAACCCCGTTTCTGTCTGCTCGCTGGGCGATGCAAGCTGTACCGAAGGTGAAGTTAGTGAAGCTTTTCAGATGGCTGTTTTAAGAAAACTGCCAGTTTTATATTTTATACAGGACAATGAATGGGACATCAGTGCTCACGCCAGGGAAATCCGCTCTCAGGATATTACCGAATTTGCAAAAGGATTTAAAGGTTTAGAAACCAGAACAATTGATGGCACTGATTTTATATTGAGTTATAATACCGTTAAAGAATGCCTGGACATTATTCGTGAAGAAAGAAGGCCCATGCTTATTCATGCTAAAGTGCCATTGTTAAATCATCATACCAGTGGGGTTCGTAAAGAATGGTACAGAGATGATCTGGAAGAAGCCGGCAAACGCGATCCATTACCACGCTTGAGAAACCAATTAATTATTAATGGAGTTGACGCTCAAGAAATAAAAAAAATTGAAGAAAAAGCAAGATTACATGTAGAAGCAGATTATAAAAAAGCTCTCACCGAAGAAGATCCAACGCCGGAAGATTTATTATTACACGACTTTGCCCCTACTCCCATAACCGAAGAAAAAGGAATTAGAGCCCCCGGTGGCAAACAGCCAACCGTTATGGTGGACAGTGCTTTATTTGCAATTAGGGAATTGATGACAAAACATTCTGAATGTTTGTTATATGGTCAGGATGTTGGCGCACGACTTGGAGGTGTTTTCAGAGAAGCTGCAACCCTTGCGCAGCAGTTTGGCGATTACCGCGTATTTAACACACCAATTCAGGAAGCCTTTATAGTAGGCTCTACTGTTGGAATGAGCGCCGTTGGCTTAAAGCCAATTGTGGAAGTGCAGTTTGCAGATTACATATGGCCGGGCCTTAATCAATTATTCACTGAAGTAAGCCGCAGTTGTTATTTGAGCAACGGTAAATGGCCTGTAAGCATGATCCTGCGCGTACCAATTGGCGCATATGGCAGCGGTGGGCCTTACCACTCGAGCAGTATCGAAAGTGTATTGGTAAATATTAAAGGTATTAAAATTGCATATCCAAGCACAGGCGCTGATTTAAAAGGACTAATGAAGGCGGCCTATTACGATCCTAACCCTGTTGTAATGCTTGAACATAAAGGTTTATACTGGAGCAAGATTAAAGGTACCGAAGAGGCCCGGACGATTGAGCCAGATGAAGATTACATTATTCCTTTTGGTAAAGCAAGGTTGGTGCAAGAGGCAGGAGAAGAAAAAATTAAAAGCGGCTCTACACTAACGGTTGTCACCTATGGTATGGGAGTTTACTGGGCAAAAGCGGCGGCCAAAAATTTTGAAGGCCAGGTCGAAATTATCGATTTAAGAACCCTTGCCCCTCTGGATGAAGAAGCCATTTTTAAGAGCGCTAAAAAACACGGCAGGGTTTTAGTGGTTACTGAAGAGCCGGTGCATAACGGCTTCGCTCAAAGTATAGCGGCGAGAATCAGTGAAAATTGTTTTAAGTTTCTGGATGCACCGGTACGGGTAATAGGTTCAGAGAATATGCCTGCTATACCCCTCAATTCTACCCTTGAAAAGGCCATGTTGCCCAACGCCGAAAAGGTTGAAAAAGCCATCGCGGATCTGTTAAGTTACTAGCCATTTCCTGATTTGAAATAAAACTTTTCCTGGGAAAATTATTTGACCAACAATTAGCTGCATTTATTTTATGTCGCTAAGTCAAAAAAGAGTGACAAAACCATGAATAGATGTTATGCTGAGTCGGATTTATCAGACATAAAAAACGTTTGGAGGATTAAAACCAACTAACGGATAACAGGCTCGTCTATCATTTCGTTGATCATGGAAGGAAGATTGGGAAATTTCCATGTTCCCGATGTCCGTTGCGCCAATCTGACAAGTGATTTTTTGCCTCCAAACGCTTCTCGATGTTCAATAAAGAACTACTATAAAGTTACGATGAATAGGCCCCTTTTTTTAAAATAATCGGTAAACACACTCAGACTATAGTTAAACCCAGTTATTTTTTAGCTTTATCGGAGGAGCTTGAATTCAAAATGATTGGTGTTTCCCACTTTATCCTCTACCACAAGTTTAAAGTTAAGAGTACCCGTTTTAGGAGTGTTTTTATCAAAGGTATATTTTATCTGGTCGAGCTTGATATCATACTCTGCCAGCACCCACTTATCATCGAGGTATAAATTATATTTCCGTATTCCGCTTAAATTATCTGTAACAACAAACGAAAAAGAGTCTGCCTTTTTATTTTTTTTAAATTGTGCCTGTGATATTAAAGTTTTAATCTGTGGTACCACAGTATCCTGATCGAGCAGGAACCAACCTAAATTTTTAACTGAATAAAAAACTGAATCGTTATTATTTATTGGAACCAGAACACTTGTCCCGCTTTTTAAAACAAGTTTGGTTTTATTTCTTAAATATTTTTGTGGTACCTGAAAACCTACGATGCTTGTTGTTCTCAAATTGGCATCCGTTGGTAAAATGATAAGCTTTCCGGTGCTTTCAATCGTGTTTTCAAAAATTAATCCGGTTGAATAAAACAAGGTGTTCGCGGGAATAAAAATCTGAAGTTTATTTTTTGAGATCATAAAATCCCTGGTGCAATTAACATATACATCGCTTTTAATCGCAGGCTTTCCATAATAATTTAAATGACGTGTCTTAAACCAAAATTCAATAACACGTTCATTTGCATTTTCATCAATTGCAGAAAGCGTCAATTTATGAAAATTAGTATCCGTTAAAAGTATTCTTCCTTTGTTTTTACATTCGGCATAAAGATTAGGTGGATGAAGTGTTGGAACGAAACATTTTTGAAAAAGCACCTGGTCTGATTTCGTTTTTTCAACCAATTCAGAAAATTCATTTACAAAACGCTGGTCGGCAAAATCAATGTTATCAAGGGTATGCGAGTATATGAGTCGTCCATCAAAATATACTTTGGCACTAAAAATATTATTATGGTTCCCGTTTAATTCAAATTGATCAAAACCCGAAAATGCAAACCCCAGGATTCCCTGAGATAAAATAACTGAATCCTTTTTTATTACATACTGTTTCTTTTTATTTTTCTCAATTCTGAAAGAATTATAATACTTTGGTGAAGAAGTATCTGCCAGATTATAAAAACCCACTTCAGTAATAGTGGGTGGAGTGGTATCTGAAATTGTAAAATATTCCAATGGATTTAACGGTGTCTCTGATTTTTCATCTCTGATTTCAAAGTGTAAATGCGGACCGGTGGATGCGCCGGAATTACCACTCATTCCAATTCGTTCATGTTTACGAATCTTGATTTCCTGTGCCTTGGGGAATATTTCCACTTCATAGTTCTGCCGGGCATATTGTTCCTTTTTTACAATCGAATCAATTCCCATAATATAGGTATTCAAATGCCCGTACACGCTCACTTTCCCGTCAGGGTGCGTTATGTATATACTTCGGCCATATCCAACCGTACTAACTTTAATTCTTGAAACATAACCATCTTCAATAGAATAAACAGGATAATTTATTTTTCCATTTGTAGAAAAATCGAGGCCGGCATGAAAATGTGCTGGTCTTATTTCGCCATAATTACCGGTTATAACACGAGGTGAATCAATAGGCCAGCTATAATTCTGAGCGAGTGCTGTTAATGAAATTATCCAACATAACGGTAGAAGCACCCTACTTCTTAAGTTCATTTTTAATCAGATCTAAATTAAATAAACACAAAAAGAAAACATAAAACAAAGT
>JAOQAF010000115.1 GCA_025963735.1 Bacteroidota bacterium | reverse complement strand
ATTTTTCCTGCTTCGTAAAGGCGCTGGGCCACCATCATGGTTTGTGCAACGCTAAATCCTAGTTTCCTGGCTGCTTCCTGTTGTAAAGTGGAGGTAGTAAAAGGCGCGGCCGGAGATCGTTTGGCAGGCTTCACTTCCAGCGAATTAATATTATAAATGGCTCCTTTGCATTTTTCTAAAAATGCCTGAGCTTCCTCCTCAGTTTTAAAGCGACTGTCTAATTCGGCTTTTAGTATTGATTTTTCAACCAGAAATAAAGCCGATACCTTGAACGCAGAAGTAGAAACATGATTTTGAATTTCTCTTTCACGTTCAACAATTAATCTAACGGCAACTGATTGTACACGTCCTGCCGATAAACTTGGCCTTACTTTACGCCATAAAATGGGTGATAATTCAAATCCCACCAAACGATCAAGAATACGACGTGCCTGCTGTGCGTTAACCAGATTAATATCTATTTCACGCGGGTTCTGAATTGCTTTTTCTATAGCCGGCTTTGTAATCTCATGAAAAACAATTCGTTTGGTTTTGCTTTTTACAAGCCCCAATGTTTCATATAAATGCCAGCTGATAGCTTCTCCCTCACGGTCCTCATCGGATGCGAGCCACACCATCTCAGCGTTCTTACTTAATTTTTTAAGTTCGTTTATTACTTTTTCTTTATCGGGCTGAACTTCATAGGTTGGCGTAAAATTATTCTCAACGTCAATTCCGTAACCTTTTTTTACAAGGTCACGAACATGTCCAAAGCTTGATCTGACAGTAAAGTCCTTACCTAAAAATCCTTCAATAGTTTTAGCTTTAGCGGGTGACTCGACGATAACAAGATTTTTACTCATATTAGATAAAACGGGGTATTTTTAAAGTTTAGATTTCCGCAAAGGAAAATAAATAAAACGTCAACTTCCAAATTATTGCTTAAATACCCCTTAAATTTCGATAAAAGGCCCTTAATATGTTAAAAAGCTGTCAATTTGGCATTATATTATTAACTTTGCAGCAGCAAAATGAATATTTCAGAAAATAAAGTGATAGATGAAAGTATCCAGGGGCAACCTTTAATTATCCCTTCTCAAAAAAGCGGTGGAAAAAAACTTTTTTTAGAGAGTTATGGTTGCCAGATGAATTTTAGCGACAGTGAAATTGTTGCTTCCATTTTAATGGATAAAGGTTATACTACAACAACCAATTTTGAAGAGGCTGATGTTATTTTTGTAAATACCTGCGCCATTCGCGAAGGAGCCGAATCAAAAGTGCGTAACCGCTTAAATGATTTTAAACGTGTAAAAGCAAAAAACCCGAAAGCCCTCGTTGGCGTGCTGGGCTGCATGGCAGAACGGTTAAAGGCTCAGTTTCTTGAACAGGAAAAATTAGTGGATTTAGTTGTTGGTCCGGATGCATACCGTGATCTTCCAAATTTGTTGGATCAGGCTGAAGAAGGCCACCGGGCCATTAATGTTATTTTAAGTAAGGAAGAAACCTACGCCGATCTTACCCCTGTTAGATTAGGAAGTAACGGTGTTACCGCTTTTATAAGCATTACACGTGGTTGCGACAACATGTGCAGCTTTTGTGTTGTGCCATTTACAAGAGGGAGGGAACGCAGCCGTGATCCGGAAAGCATTTTGAATGAAGCCAGGGATTTATTCTCTAAGGGTTACAGAGAAGTAACGTTGCTTGGCCAAAATGTAGATAGCTATTTGTGGGCCGGAGGAGGATTAAAAAAAGAAACATTAACCCAGGAACAAAAGGAAGCTTCTGTAAATTTCTCACGCTTGCTTGAAATGGTGGCCCTTGTAGATCCTGATCTACGCGTTCGTTTTTCTACCTCTCATCCAAAAGACATGACAGATGAAGTGCTTTATACCATGGCAAAATATGAGAATATCTGCACCAATATTCATTTACCTGTACAAAGCGGAAATAGTAAAGTATTGAATATGATGAACCGGGGATATACCCGCGAATGGTATCTTTCAAGAATGGAAGCGATCAGAAATATAATACCTGATTGTGGCATTAGTACCGATATCATTACCGGTTTTTGCGGTGAAACAGAAGAAGAGCATCGCGACACTTTAAGTTTAATGGAACTCGTTCAATATGATTTTGCTTACATGTTCATGTACAGCGAAAGACCTAAAACCCTTGCCGAGCGTAAGTACACCGATGATGTACCGGAGGAAATTAAAAAGAGAAGATTACAGGAAGTAGTGGATTTGCAGCGCAAACACAGCTCTGTTCGCACACATCTTGGTTTAAATAAAGTTCACAGAGTTCTGGTTGAAGGTTTTTCAAAGAAAAGTGACGACATGTTAATGGGAAGAAATTCTCAAAATTCAGTTGTTGTTTTTCCTAAAGAAAATTATAAAAAAGGCGACTATGTAAATGTGATGGTAACCCAATGTACAAGCTCCACATTAATTGGTGCAGCTATGGTGGAAGAAACTGTCAGTCAATAAAAATAAAAGTAAGAAGCGGAGTTGATTAATTCTTGTTCTGGTTTCAGTAGATAATGGATACACACGATCTTAAACAAAAATACGGTATCATAGGAAATAATCCTTTGCTGGAGCGTGCGGTGGATATTGCGCGCCAAGTTGCCCCCACCGATTTAAATGTGGTTATTAACGGCGAGAGTGGTACGGGTAAAGAAGTTTTTCCGCAAATAATACATTACCTCAGCTCGCGTAAACACGGCCCTTACATTGCCGTTAACTGCGGCGCAATTCCTGAAGGCACTATTGACAGCGAATTGTTCGGTCACGAAAAAGGTTCATTTACAGGCGCCACAGAGGCACGTAAAGGTTATTTTGAAGTTGCAAACGGCGGAACTATTTTTTTGGATGAAGTAGGGGAGCTTCCACTCGCCACACAGGCGAGGCTTTTAAGGGTACTGGAAGCAGGTGAATATATTAAAGTAGGAAGCAGCAAGGTTCAGAAAACCGATGTGCGCGTTGTGGCGGCAAGCAATATTAATTTTCATCAGGCACTTGAAAAAGGAAAGTTCAGGGCCGACTTATATTACCGTTTAAACACAGTGCCGGTTTATTTACCTCCATTACGAGAGCGTAAAGAAGATATACATTTGTTGTTCCGCAAATTCGCCAATGATTTTGCCGCCAAGTATAAAATGCCTGTAGTAAAATTAACCGGTGACGCTGAACAGGTATTGGTAAACTATTTTTGGCCCGGAAATATCCGTCAGCTGAAAAATATTACGGAACAAATTTCTATAATCGAAAGAACAAAAGAAATTAACGCTGATGTACTTTTAAAATATCTGCCCCAGTATTCTTCCAGCAATGTACCTTCTGTTATTACTGCTCATGAAAGCTCGGCGTTTAACAGTAACGACCGCGATTTAATATTCAAAGTGGTGCGCGACATGAAAGGGGAATTGATTGAACTTAAAAAGGTGGTATACGACTTAATGTCGGCCACCGGTAAAGTTGCTCCCGGAAGTATTGAAGACATGCATCTGCTTAATAGAATGTATCCGGGTGAAATTGATAGCAGCGGAGGATTAAAAATTCATCCTTCGGTTATACAAAACAATCCCAATGCGCAAACCATTGAGGTGGAAGAAACCTTGTCTTTACAGGATAAGGAAATTGATATGATCAGGAAGGCATTGCGTAAACATAAGGGAAAACGTAAATATGCGGCTAAAGAGCTTGGCATAAGCGAGCGCACCTTGTACAGGAAAATTAATGAATATCAAATTGAAGAATAACATATAGTTCTTTATTGCGTTTTAAACATATCATATTTATTTTATTCATCGTTGTTATTTTTAGTAACAGCGGCTGCAAGCCTACAGTGTCATTAAGCGGCGCAACAATACCTCTTGAGGCAAAAACCGTTTCAGTTGCGTTTTTCACTAACAATACAACGTTGGGAGCTCCGAGTTTATCGCAGCGTTTCACTGAAAAATTAAGAGATGTAGTGTCTCAGCAAACGAGTCTGGCTCTTATTAAACAAAATGCTGATCTTCAGTTTGAAGGTTATATTGCCGATTATAACGTGGCACCTGTAGCCGTGCAAAGTACCGACCAGGCAAGCCTTAACCGTTTAACAATAAGTGTGCAGGTTAAATATATAAACCGGTTTGATGCTACAAAAAATTTCGAACAGGCCTTCACTAGTTTTTCTGATTTTAAAAGAACCGAAAATATAGCTGCAAAAGAACCTGAGCTCGTAACCGAAATATACAGGCAGTTAACCGAAGATATTTTTAATAAAGCCTTTAATAATTGGTAATGCGTACCGAAGAGCTTTTAAAATATATTAATAACCCGGCACTTTTAAATAAAGAAAGTGTTCATGAATTACAAAAGCTTGTACATGATTTTCCATATTTTCAGGCGGGACATTTACTGTTGTGCATGGCTTCTAAAAGGTGGGACCCCTCAGTATATCAGCAGAGTCTTAAAAAAACAGCTATTATAGCCACTAACCGGAATCATTTATATAAACTAATTCACCGGCTTGAAACTTCTGAGAAAGAAATAAAAGAAGAAAAAAGTTCTTTGTCCGAAGATGTAAAAAAAGAACTTGATATTTTAAAATCTGCCGAAGTTGTTATTGAAGAGGGTTTAATATCTGCGAAAGAAATTATAACGGAACCTAAGAAATCAAAAGAAGATTCAGACAAGGAAGAAGAGGTTGAAAAAACAAACGTATCGGATGAAAAAGCGGTAGAACTGGAGATTAAAAAGTCGCTCGTAAATTCGTTTGTTGAGAAAGAAATTCTAAAAACAAATGAAGCTTTAAAGCCCGAAAAGAAAATTGAGAAGCCGGATAATTTTAACGACTGGTTACAGTTTTTGAAAAAGAATAATGGGCAGGCTTATTCCGATATTGAAATTGAAGTAAATAAAGAAAAATTTAAAACGGCTGAAAAAAACAAGGAAAAGGAAAAAGATTTATTAAAGGATAAAGAAAAAAAGAAATCATTGATTGATAAAATTATTGAATCTAATCCTGGAATTATCCGGCAAAAAGAAGAACAGAAGTTTTTTAAATCTGATTTTAAAGCCAAAGAAAGTCTTGTTGAAAATGAACATCTTGTTACTGAGACACTTGCAAAGATTTATGCTTTGCAGGGAAATATTAATAAAGCAATTCGTTCCTACGAAATATTAAGTTTGAAATTTCCGCAAAAAAGTGCTTACTTTGCATCCCTGATTCAAAAATTAAAAAATAACCCATAAATAAAATAGTATGATTTTCTCAGTTTTAATAATTCTTGTTTGTATTCTTTTAATACTTGTTGTTCTTGTTCAAAACTCTAAAGGTGGTGGTATCCAAAGTCAGTTTGGCGCTGCAACTCAGATAATGGGCGTAAAAAGAGGAACTGAATTTATTGAAAAAGCAACCTGGGGTCTTGCAATTGTTTTAATTATACTAAGTGTATTAATGGCTCCTAAAAGCAGTCTTACAACCACTTCTGGAGACGAAGAAGGGTCGATTGCAAAACGCAAAGCGGCAAGCGCCATAACTCCTGCTCCTCAGCAGCCAATGAATCAGCAAGCTGCACCAGGTGCAAACCAGGCGCCTAAATAATACCGCTTAAAGATCACTTATCTTTAAAATTTCTTTTTTTCTTACACCTTTTTCTGTTTTTTCGAGAGTCACACATTCAATCGTTGGATCGTGTTCGAAAAATAAGATCCAGTTATCCGTAACGGCCTGCTCCAGAATTATTTCTTTTTCTTTTAATGTTTCAAGCGGACGCATATCGTAACCCATTACATAGGGCAGGGGTATGTGTCCTGCGCTTGGTATCAGATCGGCCATGTAGGCTACAACTCTGTTGTTATATAAAATAATGGGTAACATCATGGCTTCGGTATGGCCGTCAACCTCCAGAAAACTGATGTTTGGAAAAAGGGTACAGTCTTTACTGATGAGTTGTAATTTTCCGCTTTCCTGAATGGGTAAAATATTTTCTTTTAAAAAACTTGCTTTTTCACGCATGTTTGGGTGTAAGGCCCAATCCCAGTGTTTTTGGTTAATGTAATAGGTGGCGTTTTTAAAGGCCGGCTCCAGTTTTGTTTTATCCGAATTATATTTAATACTTCCGCCGCAATGGTCGAAATGCAAATGCGTTAAAATAACATCGGTTACATCGTCGAAAGTAAAACCATGTTGTTTAAGCGACGATTCAAGAGTATCATTACCGTGAAGATAATAATAACTGAAGAACTTGCTATCTTGTTTATCGCCCATACCTGTATCAATAAGAATAAGTTTATCGCCGTCTTCAATCAGCAAACATCTCAGCGCCCAGCTGCACATGTTGTTTTCATCAGCGGGATTTATTTTGTTCCAGATACTTTTGGGCACAACACCAAACATGGCCCCGCCATCTAATTTAAAATGACCTGTGTTTACTGAGTATAATTTCATAAAATGATTTAATGTGTTAAACCTTATTAAGCCTCGCGAATTTTAAAAGAAGATTTTTATTTCCTGTTCCTTCAAAATCAATCAGCGCTTTTGTTTCAGGCCAGTTACCTTCAAGAAGAATAATTTTACCCTTGCCAAATTTTTCATGTTCTACCGCATCGCCTACCTGAAGCGATTTATTAGATGCAAGATCAACGGGGCTTTGATTACTTATACTTTTTGAATTTAAATTAATTAATTTTTTTCCGGCAGGATTAAAATTAATCGGTTTGCTCCCCACGGGTGAAGTACTTTCTTTGGTGCCGCTCTCGTTATAACTGTTTCTGAATTTATTAAAAAAGTTATCGTTAAAACTTGAAGCTTGCGGTTCTTCAGGATAATCAACAAACTTATCATCTATCTCATCAATAAAACGACTCGGTTCGCAATAAATCAGATTCCCGAAACGATATCGTGTGGTAGCAAAACTAAGCGTAGCCTGCTTTTCAGCCCTTGTTACAGCTACGTAAAATAAACGTCGCTCTTCTTCCAGATCACTTCTGCTGTTTAAAGAAAGCTGAGAGGGAAATAAATTCTCTTCTAACCCAACAACATATACGTATTTAAATTCAAGGCCTTTTGCAGCGTGAATCGTCATCAGGCTTACTTTGTCTTTATTTTTATCGTCGTCTTTATCTTTATCAACATCGGTTAACAGGGTAATTTCCTGCATGAATTCATCCAACGTTTTAAGTGAATTATCTTTTTGTTGTTCCTGAAAAAGATCGCCTTCCGGTGTAACAAAAGTTGATTTGATCACATCATTCAGTTCGTCTTCCTGCGGCGTGCGTTCCTGTTCTACAAAATCTTTTATACCGTTTAAAAGTTCCTGAATGTTTTCATAACGGCTCACTCCTTCGGGTGTTTTATCAGAATATAATTCCCTTACAACACCGCTGTTAACGGCAATATGGTTGGCGAGTTCAAAAGCATCCTTGTAAGGAAGCATTAATGCGAAGGATTTTATCTGGTTTACAAAATCACTTATTTTGGCAGAGATGCCCGCGTTAATTCCAAGATTAAAATCTTTTAAATTACTTATAACAGTAAACATGCTGATATCGTGCTCTGCGGCAGCTATGCTTATTTTATCCATGGTGCTTTGGCCAATACCTCTTGCGGGATAATTAATGATGCGCTTTAAACTCTCATCATCCTTGCTGTTAATGGTAAGCCGGTAATAGGCCAGTACATCCTTAATTTCTTTTCGCTGATAAAAGCTAACGCCGCCGTATATTCTATAAGGGATGTTTAATCGTCTTAATGATTCTTCAAAAGAACGTGACTGCGCATTGGTGCGGTAAAGAATTGCAAAATCACTGTTCATCGCCTGGTTTTGCATGCGTGTTTCAAAAATATGATTCACAATCTTCTGACCTTCTTCATTGTCAGTATTGGCGCGGATTATTCTTATTTTCTGACCCTCTTCATTATCCGTAAAAACATGCTTTTTAAACTGATCTTTGTTGTTGGCAATAATTTGATTGGCGGCTTCAACAATTGTTTGAGTGCTTCTGTAATTTTGTTCGAGCTTAAAGGTTTTTAAATTCGGATAATCTTTTTCGAAATTTAAAATGTTCTGAATGTTGGCACCGCGGAAACCATAAATGCTTTGCGCATCATCTCCCACAACGCAAATATTTTCAAAGCGTGCGGCCAATTGTTTGATAATAACGTATTGTGAAAAATTGGTATCCTGATACTCATCAACAAGAATAAATCTGAATTTATCCTGATATTTTAACAACACCTTTGGGAAATCGCGAAGCAACACATTGGTTTGATATAACAAATCGTCAAAATCCATGGCACCGGCTTTAAAGTTGCGTTTCTGATATTCAAGAAATACCTTGCCCAGCATTGGTTTCCGACTGCTCTGATCTTCCTGCTGTGTTACTGGATTATTAGCATATTGATGTGCTGAAATAAGTTTATTTTTTGCGTCGCTTATACGGTTTAAAACCAATGAGGGTTTATAGATCTTATCATCCAGATTAAAGTTCTTTAAAATTTCTCTGATAACACTTTTGCTGTCATCGGTATCGTAAATGGTGAAATTGTTCGGGTAACCAATCTTCTCGGCTTCAATTCTAAGAATTTTGGCGAAGATACTGTGAAAGGTGCCCATCCACAGGTTCTTGGCCTCCTTTGGTCCTACAATTTTGGCGATCCGTTCTTTCATTTCGCGTGCGGCCTTATTGGTAAAGGTGAGTGCAAGAATGTTAAAGGCATCGTTGCCTTTTTCCATAATGTGGGCAATGCGATAAGTGAGTACGCGTGTTTTACCGGAACCGGCCCCTGCGATAATCATTACGGGACCCTCGGTTGCTATTGCTGCCGCGTATTGCGCGGGATTAAGTTCGTCTAAATAATGGCTCATCGGGAGTTTACAAAGGTGAGAACTTTTAAGCAAAACAACTAAATTTCTAATAAATAGTTTAAACTTCTTCACTTTATTTCTTCCGGCAACCATTTTACTCAACAGGATTATGGTTTCAGTAATTTGATCCGTTTAATTGAAGTAAATATTAACAAATCAATTTATTTAGTGTTAATTTTAAGTAATTCTATTCTAAGGATGCTGAAAAAACTATCTCTTTTATTTTTGATCATAACCGTATGGAATAGCAAACTATTTTCTCAGATTACTTGCCCAAGCCCATACGTATTTATGGAAGGAGGAACCATGATTCAGTTCTATAATCCTTCAGCCCCTCTATCAGCAACAAACCCTTCCAATACAAACATTCCTACTTTTGGATCAGGTCTTACTCTGATGCCTAATATAAATGGCGGAACCTTAACTCCTACCTTTTATACCACAAGTGGCGGTACATACTGGTATTGGAGCGGTAATGCCTGGGTGAATACTGGAGGCAGTACAGGTAACGCCTCTGCAGTAAATATTGGAGGCTGTGGTTGTAAAATTTTTAATCTGGTTGGAGGTACCGGACAGGTTTATGTTTACAATGGAACGGGTAATGGAACTTTACTTACCACATTACCTAATTTCAACGGCGGCGGTCCTTATGACCTTGTAACCGATTGTAATTGCAATTTTTATGCTCTTAATACAACCACGCCTAATCAGGCATTAACATTATATAATCAAACAACCGGTGCAGTTATGCAATCCTGGACCATGTCGGGCATGCCCAATACATCTGCGGGAGGAGGCTTCGCCATTATAGGCAACATGGTTTACGTAAAAAACAATGTTACAAACGGTTTTTTTATCGGAACAATGTCAGGGTCTACCATCACATTCACTCAGGTTTCCGGTTTTAATGCCAGTCCCGGAGATTTTGCCTCTTGCCCTGTTTGTAATACAACACCTTCCATGGCCGCAACGGTTTCCAACACCGGACCGTTAACCTGCACGCAGCTTACAGTTAATTGTGTAGCTTCTACAACTACCACACCGGTTACTTATTTATGGAGCGGCCCCGGTATTACAAGTTCGGCAACAAGCCCTACTATTACCGTAAATCTTGCGGGTGTTTATACCTGTACCTTAACCTCTCCGGGATGCCCGCCATTACAGAATGTAATTAGTACTACTGTATCGGGCAACGCGACCGCGATTTCTCCCAGCATTACCTCCTCGGGAAGTATTACCTGTACCAACCTTACTGTTCAATTATCGGTTACGCCAAACTCACCAACCAATACAATTGTATGGAGCGGACCGGGGATTATTTCAGGGCAAGGTACGCCAAGCATTAATATTAACGCTTCAGGTTTATATTCAGTAAGTATAACCAACACTGTAAACTCATGCGCAGGTACAAAAACAATAAACATTGTAAACACACAGGCACCTTTAACTCTAACGGTCAGCCCCTTGAACCCGGTCAAATGCTCAGTCGGGGCAGCAATTAATCACACTTTAAGCGGGGCAGGTTCTTATACATGGAATCCAAACTCTTCGGTCACACCCATTACCGCCAATACTTTTTCTGTAGATCCGTCAGTAACTACTACTTATACCATAACCGGTTCAACAGGTGTTTGTTCCGGCTCTGTGGTTACAACAGTGAGTGTTATTCCTTCGCCCACGTTATCCATAACCCTTTCCACGAACAGTGTTTGTGCACAAAACACTAACGGTTCGCCCTTTACTTTTTCGGCTACCGCTTCAGGCGCAACAAATTACACCTGGTCCATATCACCTTCTTTAACTTCCGCAGGTTCTTCAAACGGTGTGGTTTTGGGTCCGCTAAACAGTAGTGCAGCATCCACTATACCACAAAACGGAACAATTACTTTAACCGGTGTTAATGGAATATGCGGTAATACTGTTTCAACAACGATTTTAATTGCACCTAACCCAACTGTTACCATTAGCCCAACTGCCACCAGTGTTTGTCAGGGGAGTGGATTTACCTTTACGGCCAACGGGGCGCAATCTTATACATGGAATCCTCCAACAGGTTTAAATACGGTATCAGGACCAATTGTAACAGCGAATACGAACACAAGCACAACGTATTTTGTAACAGGTCAGGCGGCCGGTTGTTTTGCCTCTGTACAATCATCAACTCTTACCATTTTACCGACGCCCACTATCACCATAAATCCCGCCTCACCAACGGTTTGCGCCGGAAGCTCTGTTAACCTTACAGCTAATGGCGCGTCTAATTATACATGGTCGCCCACTTCAGGCTTATCAACTTCAACAGGAGCAAATGTATCCGCCGGACCTTCATCAGATCTAACTTACACCGTGCTAGGTTCCCTTAATAACTGCACCAATACCGCGCAAGTAACAGTTTCGGTAATTCCTGTGCCGAATCTTTTTGCATCTGCATCACAAGCAACAATTTGCGCGGGTTATCAAACTAATCTTTCAGTAAACGGAGCAACCTCCTTCAGCTGGAGTCCTTCAGCCACTTTAAGCTTTACTGCTGGTCCCACTGTTATCGCTACTCCGTTAAATACAACTACTTATACAATTGTAGGTAACAATGGGTTGTGTACGGGCTCAATCACTCTGCCGGTATACGTTGTGCCTTTACCAAATGTTGGTATAAGTACCCCAAACACTTATGTGTGCGAAGGTACATCTACCACTATTTTCGCAACAGGCGCCCAATCATTTAGCTGGAGTCCTTCAGGCACCTTATCATCCAGCACCGGAAATTCAGTTATTGCAACACCGCCGGTATCTACTAATTATACTCTAATTGGTTATAATAGCCTTGGAAATGTTACCTGTTCCGAAATGCATTCGTATTCTATTGTTGTAGTTCCCAACGCCCAGGCTAATATATCGGGCAGCGTTGTTATTTGTGAAGGAGAAAAAACCACCTTGCGGGTTAGTGGTGGAAATACCTATTCATGGACACCTGGCACGGGTTTAAATATTACCGAGGGTCCTGCTGTTATTGCATCACCCTCTCTTACTACTGTTTACTCAGTAACTTCTTCCTATGATGGAAATTGTGGTACAAGTGGTTCTGTAATTGTTACCGTTAACCCATTACCAACTGTTAATGCTGGAAGAGATACTTTATTTAACCTCGATGCTTACAAATTTATTAAGGCAACAGGTACCGGTACTCTTAACTGGATTGAAGGAGAAGCCATATGGTGCAGGGTTTGCCCGGAAACACAGATCATGCCGCTGCGTAATAGTTGTTATATAATTTTGGCCGAAAACGAATTTGGCTGTAAAGTTACGGATGAAGTATGCGTTGAAGTCATAACTGATTTTGGAGTGTATATACCTAACATCATAACGCCAAACGGTGATGGTTTAAACGATGTGTTTTATGTTTACGGATACAGTATTACCGATGTGCGTGTAAGTATTTTTGACCGGTGGGGAGAAAGGCTCTTTTATTCTGCAGATCAAACTGTGGGATGGCCCGGAACCTACAAAGGAACGGATTGTAAAAGCGATGTTTACGTTTATAAAATAGATTATAAAGGGTTAGACGGAAAACATTATCATAAAACGGGTCACGTTACTATTAATAGATAGCTGTTCTGGTTGTGTTGTGTAAAAAGGCGCGGGCGTGTTTCCCGCGTTTTTTTGTTTTTGTAAAAAATTAACCATATGGTTGGTCAAAAATTACTACTTTTGCGGCACTGGCAACTCTAAAAAAAATAATTGTTTATAGTCTTTTAATTGTACTTATCACTTCCTGCGATAAATACAACAAATTGTTAAAGAGTTCTGATTACGAACTTAAATTAACCAAGGCCAAAGAGTATTTTGACAAGGGCCATTTTATTAAATCTTCCCAGTTATATCAAGAATTAATTCCTGTTGTTAAGGGAACTGATAAAGCCGAAGAAGTATATTATTACTATACCTGGAGCGAATATTATTTGGGCGATTACATTTTAAGTCAGTACCATTTTAAAAATTTTACGCGGCAGTTTCCGGCAAGTTCCCACGCAGAAGAATGTTATTACATGAATGCTCATTGTTATTTTTTGACCTCATCTAATTATCGTCTGGATCAAACCAGCACAAAAAATGCTATTAAGGAATTTCAGTCCTTTGTTGATACTTATCCTGAAAGTTTACGCATTGACAGCTGCAATCACACCATTGATAAACTGAGAAGTAAACTGGAAAGAAAAGATTACGAAATTACCCGTCAGTATTTTAAGCTGGATGACTGGAAAGCCGCTATTGTTGCTACCAAAAATTTCATGAAGGAATATCCCTCGAGCGAGTATAATGAAGAGATGTTTCTGATGCTGATAGATTCATACTATTTACTGGCACTTAACAGCGTATCGGCTAAAAAAGGCGAAAGATTGGACGGAGCCATTGAAAATTATGTAAAATTTGTAGATTTATACCCTAAAAGTTCTTACCTTAGCCGGGCAGAATCAATTTATACAAGTTGTATAAAAATTAAAGAAAAATAATTATAAGATGGATTTTAAGAAAACCAACGCAGACCAAAGCATCGCTACACGCGATATTCGTAGATTTGACGGGGTAACCGGAAATATTTATGAAGCAGTTGCAATTATGAGTAAGCGTGCAAACCAGATCAGCTCCGAGATTAAAGAAGAGTTATCGGGAAAGCTTCAGGAATTTAGCAGTCATACTGATAATCTGGAAGAAGTATTTGAAAACCGTGAACAGATCGAGATCTCCAAGCATTATGAAAAAATGCCGAAGCCTTCTTTAATTTCCATTCAGGAATTTTTAGAAGATAAAGTTTACTACAGAAATCCCAGCAAAACAGCTGAATAAGATATAAAAGACTCATTAAAGGGCAGTAAGCGATGGCTTTACTGCCTTTTTTCTTTATAAGAAATGCTGCAGCAAAAGAAAATAATTTTAGGTGTTACCGGCGGAATAGCGGCGTACAAATGCGCGCAGCTGGTAAGATTATTGATAAAAGAAGGCGCGGAAGTAAAGGTGGTAATGACCAAAAGTGGCTGTGATTTTATTACACCAAAAACACTGTCTGTTCTAAGTAAGAACGAGGTGATACTCGATTTTTTTGACAGTAATAATAACTGGAACAATCATGTACATCTTGCAGAATGGGCTGATCTTTTTCTAATTGCACCCTTAACCGCCAACACACTTTCTAAAATGGCGTCCGGAGCCTGCGATAATATATTGCTGGCTACTTATCTTTCTGCAAAAATTACAACAACGGTAGTTGCACCCGCAATGGATCTTGACATGTATAAGCATGAAACCACAAAATTAAACCTTGAAAAAATAAAGTCTTTTGGCAATTTGATTATTCCTGCCGAGAATGGCGAATTGGCCAGTGGCTTAAGCGGGGAGGGCAGGATGGCGGAGCCTGAGCATATTGTTGATTTTTTAAAAAACCATTTTGCTTCTCAAATGCCATTGCATGGAAAAAAAGTGCTTGTTAACGCGGGTCCCACTTACGAAGCCATTGATCCGGTAAGGTTTATAGGCAACCGAAGCTCGGGCAAAATGGGCATTGCCATAGCTGAAAGTTTCGCCCGCAAAGGCGCAGCAGTTACTTTAGTTTTAGGTCCAACACACCTTGTTCCTTCCGGTTCATCCATTAAGTTAAAAAGGGTGGAAAGTGCTGAACAAATGTTCAAATCTTGCACAGAGGAATTTGACTCCTGCGACATAGTTGTTTGTTCAGCCGCGGTGGCTGACTATCAGCCGAAAACCGTTAGTTCTTCGAAGATTAAAAAAAATGAAGGTCTGCTAAACCTTGAATTAATTAAAACAACAGATGTTTTAAGTGAGCTTGGAAAATTAAAAAAGCAACAATGTTTGGTTGGCTTTGCGCTCGAAACGGATAATTTACAAGCATATGCCGAACAAAAACTTAAGAAAAAGAATCTGGATATTATTATCGCCAATTCTGCAAGCGAAGAGGGGAGCGGATTTTCGGGAGATACAAATAAAGTTACGATCCTTGACAGACACAATAAAATAACTAATTTTGAGTTAAAGAAAAAAACAGAGGTGGCAGAGGATATTGTTAATTACATTGTTGATTTTATAAAATGAGACTGAAGGTTCTTATATGTTTTTTTATTCTGTTCATTGGTGCCTCCTTACAAGGCCAGGAACTGAATTGCCAGGTAACCATTAACACCGATCAGATTCAGGGAACGACCGAAAAGCAGATTTTTGAGCAGTTAAAAAAATCCATCTTTGAATTCATGAATAACACAAAATGGACGAACGATATTTTTACAACTCAGGAAAGAATTGATTGCTCCATCTTAATTGTTATTCAGCAAAAAGTTTCCACCGATGATTATCAGGCTACCATTCAGGTGCAGAGCCGACGCCCGGTTTATAAGAGCTCGTATTACACTCCTATTTTTAATTATGAAGATGACAACTTCTTATTCCAGTACCAACAGTTCACCACCCTTGAATTTAACCAAACAACCTTTCAAAATAATCTGACTTCGGTTCTTGCATTTTATGCGTATGTTATGCTGGCTGTTGATTATGATTCTTTTTCTCCATTAGGAGGAACCGTTTACTGGCAGAAAGCCCAAACAATATTAAACAATGCGCAATCCGCCCCTTCTGAATTTAAAGGATGGAGAAGTAACGAAGGAAATAAAAACAGGTATTGGTTAATTGAGAACACGCTTCAGCCGGTATTTCAGGGCATAAGAGATTGTCTGTATCAATACAGTATCAACGGATTGGATATTATGGCAGAAAAAACGGAGGAGGGAAGAACCAATATTATGAAGGCCCTTGAACTTTTAAAACCCGTTTATACTTCGCGTCCCGCATCTTTTAACATGCAATTATTTTTTAACGCTAAACGCGATGAAATAATAAATATTTTTAAAGGAGCAACTCCTGAAGAGAAAACAAAAATTACCGATCTGTTAATGCAAATTGATCCCGCCAATACTACCAAATACATGAAGATTACAGAAGGCGGACGTTAACATTTACCTTAAATTTGTATTACCTTTATTTAATAAATTAAACTTAACATGAAAAAATCTATTTTAACTTTATCTCTTGTGGCTTTGTTCTCAATAGCCTCGAATGCTCAGGAAACGAAAACCAAAACAACTACCAAGGCCCAAGAGCCGGTAAAAGCAAGTACTGTAAACGATGACGGAACTTCTAAAATTGAAAAAAAGGAAGAAACACCGGTAAAAAAAGCCGGTACACGCATGGCAATAAATGAAAAAGGAATGCCGGGTGTAAAAGCAAAAAATAACACTAAGCATGAGGAAAAGAAAACAGAAAGTACTACGCCACAACCAGGTTCGCCGGCCAATAAAAAGGACGAATAATTGTTGATATAAAAAAAGAAAACCCATGTATTAGCAGGGGTTTTTTTATGATTTTTTTCGTTGATTTATTTCATCACGGATCTTTGAGGCCATCTCGTACTGCTCTTCATCCAAAGCAGTTTGAAGCATGTTTTTTAATTCTTCAGTGCTTTTTTCGCGGTAGGCTTCTGCGCCCAAAGGTGTGCTTTTAACTTCTTCTGCGTGCTCTTTGCGTTCTGCAGGCTCAGCCTCTCCTGTAACAGAAGCGGCATCGTCATCCAACACAATGCCCGCGCTTTTTAATATGAATTCGTAGGTAAATATAGGACAGTTAAATCTTACCGCGAGTGCAATAGCATCGCTGGTGCGGGCGTCAATCTCAACATCACGTGTTCCGTCGTTACACAAAAGCTTGGCATAAAAAATTCCTTCAACAAGATTATAAATAAGAACCTCGCTCACTTTAACATCAAATGTTTCGGCAAATGCTTTAAAAAGGTCATGGGTAAGGGGCCTGCTTGGGCTCATCTTTTCCAGTTCAATGGCAATGGCCTGTGCTTCAAATCCCCCAATGATGATGGGCAACCTTCGTGAACCCGCGCTTTCGCCCAACACAAGAGCATAAGCCCCGCTTTGCGTTTGACTGTATGATAAACCAACAATTTCTAACCTGACCTTCTTCATTAATAATCAATTCTAATTTAAGAAAAAAAAACTATTTAATTTTGATTAGCCTTGAATTTTTTCACGGCTTCCGTTAATTTGGGAACGATGGTAAACGCGTCACCAACAACGCCATAATCAGCAGATTTAAAGAATGGAGCTTCTTTATCGTTATTTATTACCACAATGGTTTTGCTTCCGTTAACACCCGCTAAATGTTGTATGGCGCCTGAAATACCAATGGCGATATATAAATTCGGACGGATGGCTACGCCTGTTTGTCCAACATGCTCATGATGCGGCCTCCAGTGCATATCGGCAACCGGACGAGAACACGCTGTGGTTGCTCCAAGCTCTTTGGCAAGTTCTTCAACCATGGCCCAGTTTTCAGGTCCTTTCATTCCACGGCCTGCGCTAACAACCATTTCAGCTTCCGGTAAAGGAATCATTCCGCCGGATTGGTTGGTCTTTGTTTCTTTTACTGTAATGCGTGGTTTTACCCCGGAAAGATCGGGTGCGAATTCAGAAACAGTTGCTTTATTATCTCCCAATTTAACCGGAAAACTATTCGGTAACAATGAGATCACTTTTATATCGCTGTTAATACTGTATAAAGCCGTGGCCTTACCTGAAAACACATTCTTTTTTACTTCGATTGCATTGCCGTTAAGCACAGGATGAGCTACGGCGCCTGCAACGAGCCCGGCTTTTAATTTGGCAGAAAGACGCGGAGCAACAGCTTTGCCCACAATATCAAAAGCAAAAACAATTACTTTCGAATTCTCGGCTTTAACAGCTTCCTCTAAAGCGGCGCTGATAAGCATGTTATCGCTGTTTAATGAATCATTTTTTACTGATAAAATTTTAGACGCGCCCGCTTTTCCGATCTCTTCCAGTTGAGCTGCATCGGCGTTATTAACAAAGGCTGTAACTGTAGACCCGGTTAACTCTGCAATTTTAGAAGCGTAATTGATAGTTTCTAACGACGATTTTTTAACGCGGCCTTTATTTATTTCGGTATATACTAGAACTGACATATTAATTTTTGAATTTTAAATTTTTATATTTTTAGAGTGAACTTTTGTTTAATCTGTTAGGCCTTGCTGTGGATAAGGATTTGGATACATTCTTAATATCGTTTCACTTTTCTAATAATTGTTTTTACATTCTATGCTTAAAGGTTACTAATTCTTAAAATCAAAAATCCAAAATTATCAGATCACTTTAGCTTCTGAGTGAAGAAGGTGCACTAACTCATCCAGATTATCTTCACTAATCATTTTACAGGTGGTGCGACCCGCATTAAGAGAATACGACTTGATAGAAGTTAACGAGGTGCCACCACTTGCAGGTATTACCTGTAGTGGTTTTGAACGTGCCGCCATAATACCCCTCATGTTTGGAATACGCTGCTCAGCCATTCCCTTTGCACAACTTACCACTAAAGGAAGTTCGCACTCAAGTACCTGGGTGCCGCCATCCACTTCGTTTTCAACCGTAGCCTTGTTTCCTGAAATATCTAATTTCGTAGCAAGGGAAATGAAGGGAAGGTCTAAAACGCCCGCTATCATTGCTCCAACAGATGAACCGTTGTAATTAATGGTTTCTTTTCCTACAAGTATAAGGTCGTAACCGTTTGTTTTGGCATAATTACTTATTTGTTCAGCAACGAAAAAAGCGTCAGGGCTTTCGGCATCAATTCTTACCGCATCATCAGCCCCTAAAGCAAAACCCTTGCGTATCGTAGCTTCACTTTCAGCCAATCCAACATGTATTAAGGTAACTTTCTCGGCTAAATTTGCTTCTTTTAATTCAAGAGCTCTCACCAAAGCGTACCATTCATCATAAGGATTAATAACGAAGGTTACTCCGGCAGTATTAAATTTTGTGTCACCATCCGTAAATTGAATTTTAGTGGTGGTATCGGGCACATTGCTTATGGCAACTAGAATCTTCATTTTATAAATTTTGATTGCAAAAATAACAAATTAATCGGTTTTTGGATTGGTTTTTTCGATTAAACTTACTCAAAAAATGAGCCAGGTCTGTAATTCACTTTAGAGAAACCGATACGGTAAACGTGTGAATTATAATCCCATAGTATTGAGGATTCATAAAAGAAAATCCGGAATTAATGCAGCTTACTTAAAGCATTACTTCAAGCCGGCGTTCTTCGATCATTTTTTTCAGATTAATTAAGGCATAACGCATTCGGCCGAGCGCGGTGTTAATAGAAACACCTGTAAACTCAGAAATCTCTTTAAAACTCATGTCGTAATATGTACGCATTAAAACTACCTCTCTCTGATCTTCCGGTAATTCATTTACAAGGTTACGCATCTTCTTTTTAAAAAGTTGTAACTCCGGAGCTTTCTCACTATTATCATCCGCTGCTATTGTACTGAAAATATCCAGCTCTTCACCGTCTTCATTGGTATAAGAAGGAACAGGAGGCATTTTTTTTACGCGACGAAAATGATCAATAATTAAATTCCGGGCTATTCTTAGTACCCATGGCAAAAATTTACCTTCTTCGCTGTACTGCCCGCGTTTTAAGGTTTGAATTACCTTCACAAATGTATCCTGAAACACGTCTTCAGAGAGTGCTCTGTCTTTAAGAATAACAATAATGGATGAAAAAATACGGCCTTTATGACGATTTAATAGAACAGCTAAACAGTTTTCGTTACCCGCTACATAGAGTTGAACTAACTCGTTATCATTTAATGATTGAATAGACATAATTTTACTTGCTTTTGATAAATGTTGATCGCTAGTAAATGTCTATTCTATGGGCAGGTGGTTTAATTGATGAATTGCAAATATAAGCCAAATTTGATGTATTCTAAAATAGAAATGTTTAAATTTTAATATTACTGAGTGGATCCCTGCTTTAAATGAGTGAGTGACCTGAATTTAGAGTTAAGAGTTTGGTTAAGATTTTGAAAATAACCCCGGAGAAAGAAAAAAAGGGCAAGCTACTTTCATCGCACCGCTCAACCATCTACCCTTGCTCCGTTCCCAGCCTGGGGGATTCAACAGGAGCTGGTCGTGAAAGACTTGCCCATGCAAAAGTAACAATAATTTTAGTTTTCCAATAAAAATATTAAAATTTGTACCTATCATTTGCGTTATTTGCGCAATAAACTATGAATCTATCTATTGTAATTCCGTCTTTTGACGAACAGGAGTCCTTACCCGAGCTTCACGACTGGATCGTTAAAGTGATGAACGAAAATAATTTTACCTATGAAATATTATTTATCGACGATGGAAGTAAAGACAATTCATGGGATGTAATTGAAGAACTTGCAGTTAAAAATAATAATGTAAAGGGAATTAAATTCAGAAGAAATTATGGCAAGTCTCCGGCTCTTCATGTAGGTTTTGAAGCTGCCCAGGGCGATGTGATCATAACAATGGACGCAGATTTGCAGGATAGTCCTGATGAAATTCCGGGGCTGTATAGAATGGTAATGGAAGAGGGATACGATTTAGTGAGCGGATGGAAACAAAAAAGATATGACAATGCTTTTACAAAAAATTTGCCTTCCAAATTATATAACTGGACCAACAGAAAAATAAGCGGTATAAAACTGCACGACATGAATTGCGGTTTAAAAGCCTACCGTAAAAAAGTAATTAAAAGCATAGAGATTTATGGTGAGATGCATCGTTTTATTCCGGTAATGGCAAAGGCGGCCGGCTTTCATAAAATAGGGGAGAAGGTCGTTCAGCACAGGGCCAGAAAATACGGTACAAGTAAATTCGGATGGAACAGGTTTATTAATGGTTTCCTTGATCTGTTAACTATAACCTTTTTATCTAAATTCGGGAAGCGGCCCATGCATTTTTTTGGACTATTAGGCACGCTTTTATTTTTAGTAGGATTTGGTTTTGCAACCTATCTCGGAATTTATAAATTATACTGTGTATTCTCGCATCATCCCGCCCGACTGTTAACTCAGCGCCCTTCTTTTTACATTTCATTGGCCTGCATGATTATTGGCAGCATGATGTTTTTGGCTGGCTTTTTAGGCGAATTGATATTAAGAAACAGTCCTGTAAGAAATAATTACCTGCTTGATAAAAAGCTTAATTTAAATTAATGAATTACGAGGGAAAAAAGCGCCCGCCACGCACTCCGCTTTCTCCTGAAGAGGTCGCAGAATTTGTTCTTTTAAAAAAAATAAGAGAACATAAAAAGATTGAGAAGTTCAGAAAAAGCAGCACATATAAAATTTTTAATATTTTTAATGTAGCTTGTTTTTTTATTTACTGCGAATTGTTCTTTTGCTTTTTAGGTCCTTGTCATTATCAAAATCATTATAACAAACATGTAACCATCGAATATGGTTCACGATTTAAGGGCGATGACCGCATTATTTCAACCGTAAAAGTTACTGATGTAAATAATGTTCAATACGAATTTCTAATAAATTCTTTTATAACTCCCCCACCTAAATTTTCGCGCTTTGAAGTAGGGCGGGACTTCTTGCTGCAGAAAGACATAAAAGGATCTATTTCAACCTCCGATGAGCAGTATAGAATCCAAAGGGCAAGTCCTATTTTATTTCTTTCGGTTTTTGTGGCTATATTTTCTTTTATATTTTTCTTTTATAATCTCAATCAAAATCCTCATTCTTTAAGAGCAATCACCAGTATTAATGCCATAACGGTTCTTGCCTTTATATTGATTTGAGACGCATTAATTGCCGGTGTAAAATCATGTGCGCCTGAAGCCCTAGAAATCGGCAAATTGAGATTGCTTCGGTTGCGCTAATTTAAAGAACCTCACAAACACGAGTTACTTTCAGCTAAAGCCGTCATTTTTTTGTAAGCCACATCAAATAGTATGTTTTTAGCAGAGCGGAATCTTATTTATTGGGTTTGAGATTGCTTCGGCCATTGTATTTTTCAAATCAGCCTTGCAAAGACGGATTAAACAATAATAGAACCAAAAAAGTACAATCTAGTCTTCGATAAATTCAGACACCTCTCGTTAGTTCTCTGAGGCTCCCGGAGGTACAGTCTATAGTGTATGGTAGGGTTGCTTCGCAATTGTAATTTTTATACTTTCAGTACTCACGACAACTCAACAAAAAAGCCTGTGATTTTCACAGGCCTTTTTAATTTAAAAATTATTTATTCCAACACCGGTGGTGTTTCGTCAATCAATGGAATATCATCTCCTTTATCAAAAGGACGTTTTCCAAAAATTTCTTCCAGATCCTCTTTAAAAATAACTTCTTTTTCAAGTAATTTTTCTGCAAGTAAGGTAAGTTTATCTTTATTGGTTAAAAGAATCTGCTTTGTTTTAGCATATGCAATATCAATCATTTTCTTCACCTCTTCATCAATTGTTTTCGCGGTTGCTTCGCTGTAAGGCTTTCCAAAAGAATATTCACTTTGTCCTGAACTATCGTAGTAACTTAAATTTCCTATCTTTTCGTTCAAACCGTAATATACAATACATGCATAAGCTTGCTTGGTTATTTTTTCAAGGTCGCTTAACGCGCCGGTACTTATTTTCCCGAAAATAATTTCTTCAGCTGCACGTCCGCCTAAGGCAGCACACATTTCTTCAGTAATTTGTTCAGTAGTTGTTATTTGTCTTTCTTCAGGTAAGTACCATGCGGCGCCTAAGGAACGGCCACGTGGCACAATCGTTACTTTCACAAGCGGACTTGCATGTTCAAGCATCCAGCTTACTGTAGCATGACCTGCTTCGTGAAACGCTATTACGCGCTTTTCATTTTTGGTAATGATCTTGTTTTTCTTTTCAAGTCCCGCAATAATACGATCCACGGCATCCAGAAAATCCTGGCGCATAACATGCTTTTTGTTTGAACGTGCCGCAATTAAGGCTGCTTCATTACAAATGTTGGCGATATCTGCTCCGCTGAATCCCGGGGTTTGCTTGGCTAAAAAATCAATATTAACGCTATCGTCAATTTTAATTTTCTTTAAATGCACCTGGAAAATTTCTTTACGTTCGTTAAGATCCGGCATATCAACATAAATTTGTCTGTCGAAACGACCGGCGCGCATTAACGCTCTGTCCAGGATATCCGCGCGGTTAGTGGCAGCCAATATAATTACACCGCTGTTTGTTCCAAAACCATCCATTTCAGTTAGTAACTGATTAAGAGTGTTTTCACGCTCATCGTTAGCTCCAGCTGATGCGCTTTTGCCACGTGCACGACCAATGGCATCTATCTCATCAATAAAAATAATACAAGGCGCTTTTTCTTTGGCCTGGCGGAACAGATCACGCACACGGCTGGCACCAACGCCTACGAACATTTCAACAAAGTCAGACCCGCTTAATGAAAAGAAAGGGACTTTTGCTTCACCCGCAACGGCTTTTGCCAGCAAGGTTTTTCCGGTTCCAGGAGGACCAACCAATAAGGCGCCTTTCGGAATTTTTGCACCCAGATCAGTATATTTTTTCGGATTCTTTAAAAAATCAACTATCTCCATTACCTCTAATTTAGCGCCATCAAGGCCGGCCACATCATTAAAAGTTGTATTCACATTGGTATCTTTATCAAATAACTGAGCGCGGGATTTGCCGATATTAAAGATCTGTCCGGGTCCGCCGCTGCCACCGCCACCCATGCGGCGCATCATAACGATCCAAAGAACAATCATAATAATTATTGGAAGTAACCATGGTAACTGATCGCTCATCCAGTTTGTTTCTTCAACACTGCGTGCAAATACCTGCTTGTCCTTCGGAATGCCGGCTTCGTTCTGAACCTTTTGCATTTCCTGTAAAAAATTATCTACAGAAGGAACGGTAGTGGTAAAATGAGGGCCTTTGAAGTTTTTATCCGTAAAAATGGAACGTCCGTCTTTAGGGTTCTTATAACGGTTTGCGGTTGCCGCGCTGTCAGGGTTAATATAAATTCTGGCGTTTGTTTTATTAACAATGGCTACATCGGTAACATCGCCCTTGGCAAGCATTTCATAAAATTTCCCCTGAGGAATTTCTATAAGGTGGGCATTAAAGTTGTTGCCGTAAAACACTACAAATAGTAAAACGGCAATTACAATACCGTAAATCCAGTAAAAATTATTTCCGCTGTTACCACCTTTGCCACCCGAAGCCTGCCGCCCGAATTTTTCTTTCATGCGTTCAAACTGCTTCTTTCGTTCCTCTTCGGGAGTTTGGTTCGTAGAATCGTTTTTGGTAGGTTCTGTATTTTGATCTTGACTCATTGTATAATTCTTAATTAATCTGTTATTAAAGTTACTTCGGCATCGCCCCAAAGCGCTTCGAGGTTGTAGTAATCACGCATTTCGCGAAGAAAAACGTGGGCTACAATATTTATATAATCAACAAGTATCCACTCGCTGTTAGCGTGACCTTCGCTGTGATAGGGTTTTTCAGAAGTAAGTTTCAGTACGGTATCTTCCACACTGTCGGCAATAGAGCCAACGTGGGTTTTACTATCGGCATCACATATCACAAAAAAATCACACACGCGGCTTTCAATTCCTGTAAGATCCATAATCATTATGTTCTTGGCTTTTCTTTCACGCATCCCTTCAACAACGGAATCAAGCAGGCTGGAAGTTTGTTCTTTGGTAGCCGTTTTTTTAGGACGTTTGGTTGCCTTTTTCTTTTCAGAGTTGGCAATAGCATTCGCTTCTCGTTGCTGTTTTTCTTTATCAGTTAAAGGTTTTTTTGCAATTTTTTTTGCAGGTTTTTTCGCGGCAGTTTTTTTTACTTTTTTTGCGGCAGATTTCAGAACCGGTTTTTTAGCCATATTGTGATAAAGGATTGCTTAGCTTTTAAATAATTTTGTTAGGTTTGCTTAAGGAACAAATTTAATCTTTTTGCTTTAGAATGGAAACTCTTTTTATTGGCTCTAACATCATTTTTCTTCCTGAAGTTAGTAGTACCAATTCTTATGCCATTGAGCTGTTAAAGAACGTTAACCTTACCGAAGGCACCGTAATTCACACGGCAAACCAAACAAGCGGCAGAGGACAAAGAGGTAATGTGTGGAATACTCTCCCTTACAGTAACATTACAGCGTCATTCGTTTTAAATCCGGTTTTTTTGGATCTTAAAAAACAATTTTATTTATATCAGATAGCTGCGCTTGCTTGTTATGACGTTATGGCTGAAATATTGAACAGTAGCCAATTTGACATTAAAATAAAATGGCCGAATGACATTCTGGTAAATTCAAAAAAAATTGCCGGGATACTGATTGAAAATATTGTTATGAATAATACCATTAACAGAAGTATTATTGGTATTGGTATTAACGTAAAGCAATGCGAATTTGATAATAAAATTAATGCCACTTCACTTCAGCTGCTTGATGAGAAAGACCATTCGATAAATGGTACCCTTGAAACTCTTTGCCGTTGTCTTGAGAAATATTATTTAATGCTTAAAAGCGGAAAGACCGACTTTATTTTAGAAACTTACCTTCGGCGGTTATATGGGTTAGATAAGTGGGTGGACTTTGAAATTAATAATGAGGTGAAAACTCAGTTTGTAAAAGGTATAAGCCTAAAAGGACTTTTACTTCTGGAGGATAAGTCCGGCTCACAAAATGAATATGACATTAAAGAAGTGAAATGGCTGCTATAGCGAATTTAAATTAATAGATGATTTTTGATATTCATATTTTTGTTTGCACCAATCAGCGTACTGGTTCTCAAAAGCTCAGCTGTGGCGAGGTTCACGGTCTTGAATTAGTTGGTGAATTCAAAAAACAGTTGAAAGATCTAAACGTGAATATAAAAACACGGGCCAATAAAAGTGGATGTCTTGGCATCTGTGATTTTGGTCCCACAATAGTTATTTATCCTGAAGGAACTTTTTATGTTGGAGTCCAAAAAGAAGATGTGAAAGAAATTATTCAGTCGCACATAATAAATAAAATTCCCGTAAAGAGGTTATTGCTTAAAAGTGATGATAGAGTTATTTAAAGAAGAAGAATTAATAAAAAGCGGCTTATCGCGCCAGGCATTGTTAGAAAAATTCAGGGAGCAATTGATCAGGGATTTTGAAATGTGTAATGCAGATTCCTATCTTTTACCAATTAAAGAAATGGATTATAATAATTTGCATTCCAACCTGCGCCAGGCTCTGGATCGGATTTTGGCCGCAGGGTCTTCTGTTTATCAGCAGTTATTATA
>JAOQAF010000164.1 GCA_025963735.1 Bacteroidota bacterium | reverse complement strand
ATAACGCTCGAGGAAGACATTATCACGTTCGTGAAAGACATTTTGTTGAACGTGGAAGAGATTACAACGTTCGTGAAAAACATTCTCACGTTCGAGGAAGACATTTTGTTGAACGTGGAAATGCCCCAAACAAAGAGCGCAAACTAAATCTGGCTTATTACCAAGGTTTGTTTTAAAGGTGAATCAATCTAGATAAAGCACTCTTTACTAATTACTTATGGACTAATGACGAAAGCTAAAGGTTAGGGTGTTTTTCCGCATGACCAAATCCGATGGCACAAAAATTGTATTTTCGGATTTTAGTTATTTCAACGATAATCACAAAATGAAAAGAATAATTATCTGTTTTATACTGTTTTATGGCGGTTTTTTAAAGGGGCAGCAGATTAGTTGGTCGAATACAGTCAATATTGGGAATATAACAGAGGCGTGCAAAATAGACAGCGACAATAATGGTGATATTTATTTGTCGGGACGCTATTCAATATCACACTCATACCTTGGTACTTACTTAACCAAATACTCTTCAAACGGCACTATAATATGGTCTGATACTACTCAAAATAGCAACATGGCAGAGAGCGGAGGAGTAGCTGTGTATAGTAACATATTGTATACCATTGAACGCATTGGTGCACCCAGTGATATTGCCGGAGTAACTTACTCTCCCGGAATGTACTTAATTAAACGTGATTTGGCAGGGCAGGTTCAATGGGTGGTGCAGCAAAATTTTGATTCACCAGGTGATATTGTTACTGATCACGTGGGTAACATTTATGTCGCAGCAGGGGTTTGGGGTAACATGGCAGTAAGAAAATACAACAGCTCTGGTGTATTATTAAACACTATCAATGGAGCTGCTGGTTACATGGCCATTGATAAATGGAATAATCTTTACGTTATACCGGGCAATTTAAACAAATACAACCCAAACGGCGTTTTAATGTGGTCTAAGCCTGTAGATCCTTCAAGCAAACTAGCAATGGATAATTTAGGTAATTGCTATGTTTATCAGACTGGTTCTTTTATGACCTCCTCCTTGATGAAATTTAATTCCGCAGGTAGTGTAGAGTGGAATATTTCTTTGCCTTTTGATGGTGCGCACGGTATTTGCTGCGACTCAAACAATTGTGTTTATGTAGCAGGCTTATTTGGTACGAATCAGGTTTCAAGTGGTGTTGAGATAAGAAAATATGATGGCTCCGCTAACAATTTATTGAGCTTTCAATTGCCTAACTCGGTGAAACTTATACCAACAAGTTTAATAATTAAAAACGGCGCATTATTTATGGCAGCTGATCATAATCTTGACTACGAAGCCTACTTACTAAAAATAGATTTACCGGTTACCACAACTTTTTTAGCAAAAAACTATAAGGAAAACCATTTAACCATTTCTCCTAATCCTTCTTCATCTCTATTTACCGTAAACATTAAAAAAGAAGATAAGAACCCCATTAATCTTAAAGTTGTAGATGCTTTGGGTAAAATTGTTTACACAAAAATAGTAAGAGGTTTTGAAACAGAGATTGAAGAAACAATTGATTTAACCGGTTTCGCTAAGGGTGTTTACATTTTAGAGCTTACCAGCGAGAGCTTTAAACAATCACGTAAGTTAATTGTGGAGTGATCTTTCTTCCTTTATAACCACCGTTTTGGCGAGTCGCTTTAAACTGATTTTTGTTCGCGGCATGGCAACTTTGTTTGTTATTTTGTTTCAGATTGCTTCGTTCCTCGCAATGACGGATGACACCATCGTCATTGCGAGCCGTTTTAAACTAATTTTTGCTGGCGACGTGGCAACTTTGTTTGTTATTTTGTTTCAGATTGCTTCGTACCTCGCAATGACGGATGACACCATTGTCGTTGCGAAGCGCTTTAAACTAATTTTTGCTGACGGCGTGGCAATCTGGTTGCATAATGGTAGAGATTGCTTCGTTCCTCGCAATGACGGATGACACCATCGTCATTGCGAGCCGCTTTAAACTAATTTTTGCTGGCGGCGTGGCAATCTGGTTGTATTATGGTAGAGATTGCTTCGTTCCTCGCAATGACGGGTGCTACGTGAAACTCGACGTTGCTCTGTAACCTCCGTTTTGCGAGTAGCTTTTTGTCACCCCGACACAGGAAGGGTCTGCTGACAAGATTGCGTTTTATATCAAATTACCATTTAAAACCTATAGGTTAACCCGTTTTTTAAAATATAAGTGAGGTCCGGTATGCCAATAGGCTGCCTTTTATCGTACAATAAATTAAATCCCACTCTGAAATTAAGGCTTTTATTTATGCCAAGCTCCATGTTCGAATCGTTGGCTATCCTATAATTAGTCGCATCAGCAAGATGAGGCTGATAAAAAGTGGTGCTGGTGAACTCCATTTTTTTTAAACCAATACTGAATGTTACATACGCGCTGATGCGATTATTGTATTGATGAACCGAATCGTTATTCTGACTCTGGTATTCATACATATAAAGACAGGCAGTGTAAATTTTTATGTTTTCCTTTTTTAAAACCCTGAATCGTGGGCCCGTTCCCGCAAGGTAACGCCGGTCTAATAAAAGAACCCGGTTATATTGTGCCTGTACAAAGGCCTCCCACGTTATGAGGCTGGTAAGTTTATAATTGTATCTGAGATGCTGGTATCCTGCATTTACAAAATCGGTTCTGCCTGCTTTTATAAATGCCAGATCGCTAATGGAAAGCAGTCGGTTTTTGTTACGCTTATACTGAAGGTGCTGGTTAATGCCGAAACTCATTACCTGATCGGTGTTCTGATTAATGCTGAAGTTGGCACTGGTAGTTCCTACAAAACCGTTAGTGTCTTTTAAAAAGCGTTTGCTCTCGATATTAATTATTTGCGAATAACATAATACCGGTACTAAAACCTGAAAAAATATGGCGAGATATTTAACCAAAACGGAATGCAAATTTAACTTTACACCCCTCAAAAAATAAAAAATGTTTTAAAATTTGTATATTTATTATATATTTAATCTATGAAAACTTACTCATTTTTACTCGCTTTTGTTTTACTAAGCACTTGTTCATTTTCACAGGTTACAGCACAAACAAATATTCCATCAAGCATTGCGCCTAACAGCGACCTTGTAATTGAAGTTAAGTTAAACAAGGGAAGTATAACCAATTTCGCCAAGTATCAGATCGATGTTCCTGCCGGAGTTACGGTAACAGAAGGCGATACTAAATCTGGTAATTTTACATTTGATGGTACACGTGCCAAAATTGTTTGGGTGAGCATTCCAACCGAACCGGAATTTATAGTGTCTTTCAGAATGAATACCGGAAGCGCTTCCGGAGCGGGAGTTTTTACTCATAAATTTTATTATCTGGGCGAAGGTGGCAAAAAAGAAGTGGAGTTTGATGCGGTAAATACAACCTTTGAAGCTTCGGGTGCCAAATCAGCCAAAAGTCTTGGCGGGGCAGCCTTATCAGCCGTTGCAAATACAAATCCTTCTGGTTCACAATCAACCTCGCCTTCAAAAGAAAATGTAACCTCTAACTCAAACTCCAATTCAAATTCGTCTTATTCAGAACCTGTAAAAACAAATACCGAGCCGGTAAAAACAAATGCAGAACCTGTTAAAGATGTAGTTACCAAATCATCTGAGCCGGTTAAAACTACACCTAAAGAAACAACACCTGTAGCCAAAACTGAAAACACATCTCCAAAAGTTTCTGAACCAAAGGCCGCAAAAACTACCGAAAATACTGCGTCTTCAGGAAACCTGGTTTTCAAAGTTCAAATTGGTGCCTATGGCGAAGACCCTGCAAAATCGTTATTTAAAGGTATAAGCGATAAAGTAACTGTTGTTAAAGACGGTGGTTTTTATAAAGCCCTTGTTGGCAATTTTAATTCTAAAGAAGAAGCTCTGACAAAAATAAATGAATTAAAAAGTTCAGGCATTCAGGGTTTTGTTGTAAAGTACCAGAACGGAGTGAGAGTAAAGTAAGCGTTAAGCTCTTATATTTTCACTAACTTTATGTAGTTGAAAAAACTGCTTTTTATATTTATTTCAATGCTGATGTTTTCAGCTTGTACCAAGAAAAAGATCCCACAGGATGATTCTTTACTCGGACTTGATTATTATCCCACCACGCAGGGCAAGTTTGTTGTTTATGATGTAGACAGTACTGTTTACAATGAACTAACGCTCACTTCCAAAAAAACAAAATACCGGATTAAAGAGAGAATGGCCGATAGTTTTACCGATAATGAAGGTAAGCCCGCTATCCGTTTAGAGCGTTTTATTAAAAAGTTTGATTCTGTTAAACCTTACGACAGTATTCCATGGTCGGTGAAGGAAGTATGGATGGTAAACGCTGATAAAAGAAGCGTTCAGGTTTCTGAAAGTAATGTGCGTTACACCAAATTAATTTTTCCGGTTCAAAAAGATGCTTCATGGAATGGTAACGCAAAAAATACAATGGGGGAGTGGTTGTACACGTATTCTTATATTGAGAAAAAAGAGACCATTAACGGAATTGTATTGGAGAAGGTATTGTATGTAAAGCAGAATGAGTTTCGAACACTCATTTCTTATCAGAATTATTTTGAAAAATATGCCAAAGGTATTGGTCTTGTTTACCGGGAAATAAACGATATTTACTCCAACAATGTTGTACCCGGTGTGCCGGTTGAAGGCAGAATTGAAAAAGGCGTCATTTATAAACAAACTTTAGTTACTTACGGATATGAATAAAAAATTAATTATAACGGTTCTCGCATTTGTATTATCATCCTTAACAATACGCCTGAACGCCCAAACCAAATATTGGATAAAGTTTAAAAACAAAACAGGTACTCCTTATAATGTTTCTAATCCTTCCGCTTTTTTAACTGCCAAATCTGTATTAAGAAGAACTACCTATAACATACCGGTTGATGCCACAGACCTTCCGGTAACACCCTCTTATATTACTCAGGTGGATAATGTGGCCGGCGTTACATTGTTGTATGTTTCCAAATGGATGAATGGCGCTGTAATTTCTACAACCAGTACTGCTGCGTTGGCTACCATTAATTCTTTTTCTTTTGTTTTAAGTTCAAATCCGGTTAACAGGGTTGTTGTCAGCATTCCAAAAAATGAAATTCCGGAACAGGTTCTTACAAATAAAACTGCCGTTAGTACAACTACATTTAATTACGGCGGCTCCTACTGGCAAAATAAACAGCTGGGCGTGGATTGTATTCACAGTGCTGGTTTCCGTGGACAGGGAATGACCATTGCCGTTTTGGATGATGGATTTAACAACGCAGATATAAATGTGGTTTTTGATAGTTTACGTAATAGGGGCGGGATTCTGGGTACACGCGATTTTGTGGTTGGTGGCAACAGTGTTTATGAAGATGACCAGCATGGCGCTATGGTGTTGTCGTGTATGGCCGCCATTAAACCTAATTTAATAATGGGGTCTGCACCGCGAGCCGATTATTGGTTATTGCGTACCGAAGATGCTAATTCTGAAACACCAAGCGAAGAATACAACTGGATAAGAGGCGCTGAATTTGCCGATAGCGTAGGCGCCGATATTTTAACCACATCGCTGGGATATAGTCAGTTTGATAACCCATCGGAAGATCATACGTTTGCCGATCTTGACGGTAAAACTGCGGATATGAGCAAAGCGGCTACTATGGCTGCACGCAAAGGCATGTTTGTATTAAATGCCGCTGGAAACGGGGGAGGGTCTGCCTGGCCTAAAATCAGTATCCCCGCTGATGCCGATAGTATTTGCACTGTGGGGGCCATAGATACGTTGAACAATGTGGCGGGTTTCAGTTCCGTAGGACCAACAGCGGACGGCCGCATTAAACCTGACCTTGTAGCGCGCGGTCTTAACTCCTGCGTATCTGACCCCAGCGGTGCTGTTATTCATTCAAGCGGAACTTCATTCGCTACTCCAATTTTAGCGGGCGCTGTAGCTTGTTTCTGGCAGGCGCACAAAACATGGAACAACATGAAAATTTTAGACACTCTTAAAAAAACAGCAAACAACGCCCTCTCACCCAACAATCAAAGAGGATGGGGCTTACCCAACATGTGTTCCGTTGCAGTTGGAGTTAAAGAAAATACAGCTTTAAATTTTAATTATTCAGTTTATCCCAATCCTTTCACTTCCGTTCTATCTATTGCTTTAAGTTCTTACTCCGATAAAGCAATTTATGCTGAAGTTTTCACCATCACCGGATTATTGGTAAAGCGTTTTGAATTTTCTTCCGACAAATTAAATCATCAGGTAGATCTTTCAGGAATTACATCCGGAATATATTTCTTAAAATTAGGCGGTTCACACGGAAGTATGGTTAAAAAAATAGTGAAGGACTAATTTCATGGATCAGTCAGTTTCGCGCTCTTCACTTAATAAGCTCATTATTGTAGCTGCACTGGGTTATTTTGTAGATATCTATGACCTTGTGTTGTTCAGTGTTGAGCGCAAGGATAGTCTTACAGAAATTCTTGGTGTTCACGCAACCAGGGAATCTCTTAAAAGTATTGGAATGGCCCTGTTAAGCTGGCAAATGGGCGGGATGCTTGTGGGAGGACTTTTCTGGGGGATTTTAGGAGATAAAAAAGGAAGATTATCCGTTTTGTTTGGTTCCATACTCATGTATTCTTTAGCCAACATTGCCAATGGTTTTGTTACTAACGTAGAGTGGTATGCCGCTTTGCGGTTTATTTCAGGCTTCGGTCTTGCCGGTGAATTGGGCGCAGGT
>JAOQAF010000156.1 GCA_025963735.1 Bacteroidota bacterium | reverse complement strand
GTTTCGTATTTAATTCTCGATATTTATCGGCAACTCTTCAGTATAATTATGTTGGCGACGCTTACGGCGACGCTTCGAATGTAAAAACAAGTGAAGATCCAATTGCAGGATATATTCCTGCCTACAGCGTAATTGATTTGAGCGCAACTTTGAAATATAAAAAATATGGATTAAAGATGGGTGTAAACAATTTGTTGGGGAAGTACTATTTTACACGCCGAACCGATGAATATCCGGGGCCCGGAATAATTCCTTCAATGGGAAGGAGTTTTTATATTGGTTTAAGCGCAAAGTTTTAATTACTCATCTCAAATAAAAGGGAAATGTAAAAGCTTTTTTTGCAGGTAATTTTCGATAGAAATTTTTAGCGGGCACAATTTTATATGAAGAAAAGGTATGAAAATTAAACTATTTTTTTTGCTTTCCATTTCTTTTATCCTTGCTAAGGGCCAGGTAAGAAGCCCGGGTATAATAGAAAATAGAATGTTACTTCAGTCCGAATCTTTCAAGGCACGTACCGACTATTCCAACATGATTTTAAACATTGCTACCGGCGATTTTTATTTAAGTTTTGACGCTGCCACTTTGCAAACATCGGATGTTAAGTTAGACAGTGTTATAAGGAGCAAGGGTCAGCAGATAATAGTTTATAAAGGAAACATAGGTGAAAATATTTTCAGGTTCAATCAGCAGATTGATGATGAAAAGGAGTACCCTATGGCAGGGGTGCTTACAGCGAATGGACAGGAATCAGGCTGCATTTCACAGTTTAATCCTAAATCACTGGCAGATAAAAGTGATGTTAAAAATTACCGGATGGATTTTAAACTTGTTGTAGATGCCGACAAGATATTAATAAAGGGATTGGAAAATAAATTGACAAAACAAGTTGTTTTTCAAGTAATGGGCGGCAAATTAAACGTACAGCCCTAATTTTATTTCTATAGTTTTTTATCGGGAATGGAACCATACTTTTCTTTAACTCAAAAGAAGAAAATTTGAATTATTTTAATTTAGGATCCCGCGAAGCCAGAATTTATTTTATATATATCAAGCAAAATCTCATTCATTATTTTTTTGAGTCCCTGATACTCGTGTGTTTTGGTATAAAACCCCTGTGCCCCAATTGACAGTAAATTTTCTTTTTCATTCGCAGATTTACTCGTACTTAAAATATAAACAGGCAAATGGGTTAAGGAAGGATTTTTTTTAATTCTTTTCATTGCTTCTGTTCCATTAAGCAGTGGCATGTTAAGATCTAAAAATATTCCATCGGGTAAGGTATCGCTTGCATTTTTATACATGCCTGTTTTCTGAAGACAGTCCATTAGTTGCATGCCATTATACACAGCTGTAATCTTATGATTTGGGTTCATTTCCCAAATAACTTTTTGCATCATGTATTGATCATCAGGATCATCATCTGCGATAATAAGATTTAATATTTTTTTATTCGGGGTATCCATGGAGGATGCTTTTACAAATTTACGTCCTGAGTATTTTTTTTCAGTGCTTCTATTGTGGGGCAATTTTTATCAATATTAGCCAGGCCATTATTTATTAAAAACATTTTGGCATCTACCTTTCGGGAATTGGTAAATTCAAACTGTACAGAATGTAATAAATCAGCATGTTGTTTATCAGTAGACACAGGAGCAGGTTTAATTGTGATCCGTTTTAAAATTTCAAACTGGCCTTCACTTAAGTGAGCTTTTTTATTTATCCAAGAGGAATAAGTTTGTTTTAACTTTTCCGCTTCTAAAAGGGTGTAATAATGTGGGTTATTATTCATCGTCTCAATTCTTCTATCAGTTATTACAAAAGTGCTTTCAGTACCTGTCAGACGATCTAAAATGGAATTTTAAATCATCAAATTAAAATACAGAACCACCCTTTTTTGATGGTTCTGTATTATTATTATTTGTCGTTATTTTTGTTTTCACCACCATTGTTTTCGGCGTGCTTGTTTTCATGTTTATGTTGCCCTTTATGTTTTCCGGGGTTATTTGTTGAGTGGTTTGAATGATTATTGTGTGTGGCGTTATGGTTTTCATTTGCAGGAGCGTTATTTACGCTTCCCGGAGTCTTTGTAGTTCCTGTAGAAGAACCTGAAGTTGAATTGGAAGGCATGGTTTCTTCACTTTCTACTTTGCGGGGCGCTTTAGTTGTTGAACCTGTGTTGTTATTCGAACCGGTGGACCCCACGCTGCCCGGAGTTCTTGTTGTACCGGTACTGTTGGCCGGTTTTGGGATTGTTCCCTGATTTGTGGTAGAGTTTTGTTGAGTTCCTGTTGATCCAACACTTCCCGGAGTTCTGGTGGTGCCTGTAGTTCCGGCACCTGTTGTTCCCTGGTTAGTGGTAGAGTTTTGCTGAGTTCCTGTAGATCCAACACTTCCCGGAGTTCTGGTGGTGCCTGTAGTTCCGGCGCCTGTTGTTCCCTGGTTAGTGGTAGAGTTTTGCTGAGTTCCCGTAGAGCCAACACTTCCCGGTAATCTTGTAGTGCCTGTAGTATTTTGGTCTGTTTTTAGTTCTCCTGTAAAAGTAGTTCGTGAATACGCTAACAAAGCAATGGAAGAAACCAGACAAGCACCTAAAAGAAGATTATTTTTTTTCATGTTTTTATTTTAATTTATTATTTCCTAAAAAGATTAAATAAATATGCCATATCTATATTGTATGTATGATAGTAAAAATAGTCCTTTGAGTTAAGCCATTTAAAAGGTAAATAACTATACATTTTGTAGACCTGGTTCTACATCCCTGTCGTGTAAATTTTAGAGGAGCAACAGGCATAAATGTTTACCCATTTCTGATAGCTAAACAAGCTTTACCTAATATGAAAACTGAAGAAACCACCTCTGTTAATGCCCTGATAATAATAAATAACGACCGTTACGAGGGCTATAAAAGAGCCGCTGCGGAAACCGACGATACCGAACTTAAAACCTTATTCACTGAATTTAGTATTCAAAGCAGAGATTTTGCGGAAGAACTCAGAAAATTTGTAAGCCTGGCCGATCAGCCAGACGAAGATGAAACAACCAACTCAGGTAAATTATACAGGGTGTGGATGGATATAAAAGCGGGCTTTTCGGGTAAAGACCGTAATGCTATTCTGTCTTCATGCGAGTTTGGGGAAGACTTTGCAAAAAAAACCTATGACGAGGTTATGGAGCATCTTGTTGATCTTCCACCGGGTTCGGAAGAAATTATTAAAAGACAAAGAACTCAACTTCAAAGAACCCACGATACAATAAAAACTTTAAGGGACAACACTCAATAATTTCATTAATCAGTTCAATCATATGAAAAAAATAACAACCATTTTAAAAAGCGTTATGTTACTTTCTTTACTCGCAGTATTAAATTCCTGTGAAGGAGGATATAATGCCAATGAAATTCCTTCCGGATCAACAGATAGAAAAGAAGCTGATGAAATTTATAATGGCACTACCGATGCCAAGAAGGAATCTGTAATTTCAGATTCAAAGGATACCGCCCAGAACCAACAAATGGAGCCTGTTAATTCTACCGGTGGCTCAACCGTTACCGGTACACATCAATAATACAAGAATCAACCGGTAAACTTAATCTGCCAATTTAAAAACAAAAAAGGAGACCATTTAGTCTCCTTTTTATTTAAATAGTTTTATCGAATTATTTTCGAAGTGTTTTTAAAGCCTCCGACCATGCTAATACTTCATCAATGGTTTTATTTACAGCTTTTTCCTGATGAGCGGCGGGTTTAAAAATTTCCTTATCGAAATCACCGTGAAAAAAAAGTGTTACCTGTGAGCGTACATCTGCAATCTGCAAGGTAGCCATAATGGGTCTCAGTTGTTCAACAGCCCTTATTCCACCGGCAGCGCCGTAACTAACAAAGCCTGCCGCTTTATTATTCCATTCTTTATAAATAAAATCAATGGCATTTTTAAGCGCCCCCGAAGTGCTATGGTTATACTCCGGTGTTACAAATACAAAACCGTCGAACATTTTAATTTGTTCTGACCAGTCTTTGGTGTGTTGCTTTGTATAATGATCTGTTGAGGGCGGGACCGGTTCATCCAAAAGGGGCAGATTAAAGTCAAGAAGATCTACCAGTTCATATTCGGCATCCTTTCTTTTTTTCGCGATCTCCATTACCCATTTAGCGACTTCCGGCCCTTTGCGGTTTGGGCGCGTGCTTCCTATAATGATTGCTATTTTCAGCATTCTGATTTTAAAGAAATAAATTATTTTTTTGCTTTTTTCTTTGCTCCCGCTTTTTTCCCCTTATCGTTACCTTTAAACCCATTCTCTTTTCCTTTTCTGCTATCCATATCATCTCTGATCTCCGGACGGGGTTTTTTTGAATTACCTTGCTTATTGTGCTTGTCCATTGAATTTTTCGTAGTTTTCATAATGTAGGTTTTTAGTTGTTTGCATATTGGTTACTTGTTTGAAAAAATATTATGCCGTAGTGAACGACTGTTGAATATTTAATGTACCCTATGCTGAATATGTTTTTGCAATGTTTATACCAACGCAATTGATTTTAATTGAGCAATTTCTACCCCTCAGTTTCTCATTATTATTTATAAATAAAAAAGGGATGTACCATTTACATCCCCTTTCATATTTGTTTTTATTTATATACTAGTTAACAACAACTTTAAACGCAGTATTCCCTTTGGCGCCTTTTACATTTAATGTATAAATTCCTTTTGAAAAAGCACTTACATCAATTGTTTTTACCTGCGCATCCATCGTACTCATATAAACAACCGAACCTAACATATTGGTTATACTAAGTTCAATGTTCTTATACTCTTCTTGTTTGCCTTTAATTTCTAAATTTAACTGCGAGGTAGCAGGATTCGGATAGAGTTTTATTGAGTTTGCAAAGGTATTATCTTTAAATCCTAATAAACGGTTGTTCTGAATGTTACTCCGCGTTTTGGTAGCGCCCGACATTACATTAGCCGAACCGATTGGTTTAAGTGTGGCGCTGCACGAGTGACCAAGATCAGCCTCAACACGCCAATCAGCTGTTTGCTGGTAAATGGTATAAAACGGATCGTTAAGTGTGCTTTGGTTACCTGTAGTTGTTCCTACCAAAGAATACGATGCAGATACACTGGGGTTAACGCAAACAAGCAGGCTGTATGTTTGTACCGGATTAATGGGTCCTTCAATTAAATAATTGTTGGTCCAGAAAAAAGTACCGGCGCTGTGAGTAAAGTAAACGGTGTTGTGCCATAAGCTTTTCTGGCCATAACTACCGCACGTATCGCGTATTTGTAATTTATAACGGTAAGATGAAATGTTAGGGTCGCCATTGGCGGGTCCAACACTGCGTGCAGTGTCAATAAACATACTTAATGCTGTTTTTGAAACAGCCCCAATGCGTTTGTAGGTATTGGCAATTACTTCTCTGTATATAATCATGGAATCAAGCATAGGGTAAGCTGACTTGTCCCAATAAATATTATTATACTGATTTAAACTGTCCACCGTTACCATGCAAATATCCGGTCTTGGAACACCCGGCACCACCACCACACCAATGGCGGAGTTTGAACATCCGTTGGTAACGCCCTCAACAGTGAAAATGGTGGTTGCATTTGCCGCCACAGAAATGGTTGGCGTTGTTTGGCCTGAGCTCCAGGTATAATTATTAGCGCCACTTGCCGTAAGCACCACAGTACTTCCGCCGCAAGGAGTAACTGTTGAAGTGGAAGCAACATTAGGTAGCTGGTTAATAGTGATGGTTTTTGAAATAGTTGAACTGGCTCCGAATTGGTTATTACAAACCATCGTAATGGTTTTGGTTCCTATTGAATTATATATAACAACCGGATTTTGTGAAGTTGAACTTCCGGGCGAACCTCCCGGCATTATCCAACCCCAGGCGTTAGCCATGTTAAACGAGGCATCGTTCAATTGTACAGGTTGCCCTACACAACCTACCGGGGGCAACATAAAATTACTAATCGGCAACCGCTGTGATTTTAAATATAAATTATCAATCTTAAGATCTGATCCTATATATGAGCTTTGAGTGGGCCATTTGGAAGATTCAAAGGACATAACCATTGTGTCTGGCGCCTGACCAACATTAAAAGGAATAACAACCTGCTTGTACGATGCCGAAATGTTCAAAAGTTTGTAAGTCTGCGCCGGTAAGGTAACACCATTTTTTTTGAAATTTAAAAAGAAACGCGCGCTGTCAACCGGATCCGCAGGAAGATATTTATAAAAAAAGACAAGGGTGTCTATTTGCGTTGAATAAGGTGTTCCTCCCTGTATGGTGTTTGAAAAGCTGTAAGTGCCTGTGTGGGCTCTTCCTGCCGATAAATTATTATTTCCGAAACTTGGACCCTGTGTTTGTAGCTCAAGCGCATAGGACCCCGAATAAAAATCTGTCGAACGTGTAAAATCTCCTTCTAAGCCCCAACCATTTAGTTTATAATTTGATAAGGAAGTCCAGTTTTCAAAATTGCCATTTAACAATGCCGGTTGAGAAACCACGCCTTTCAACGCAATACTGTCAATCTGAATTGAATTACCGGCATTATAACCAGAGTTTAAAAAAGCATTGCTTGATGCGCAGGCAATCATCATGGTATCGGGAGTTATCGTTAAAGCAGGGGAGAAGGTGGGATTAAAAAACGTGTAATTTGTTTTAGAAACAAAAAACTTATAAATATAACTGCCCACCATTGCACCGTTTTTTTTGAACATCACAATAAAAATTGCCGAGTCATTTCCTACTATGTTTGCCTTATAATGAAAGCGAATTCCTGTAGGTTTTTGAGAATAGGGAATACCTTCCTGAAAAACCGGCCCGCCCGGATTACCGTTAGCGAAAAAAGCAAAAGAAGAGTTGGTGCCGGTGCCCTGCGTTGTGAGTTTAATAGCGTACTGCCCTGAAAAGGCATCGGTGGTTTTAACAGCGTTAAGCCCTGTGTTAAAGCCGTTTTTTTGTTCGTAATTAGACGTCTGAAAATTAACGGGATTTTCATACGTGTTTACCTGCCAGCTTTCAAATCCACCATTAGGAACGGATTGAGCCTTTAAAAGATGCAAACTGAAAAATACAAATAGAAATGTAAAATTTTTAATCATGTTATTGGTTTATAAACTAAATGTAATGAAATATTTTAATCTTCAACTTCTAAGATTTAAACAAATACTTTAATGCTTTAAATGAAAAATTAAAATTAAATTTAAGCACCTTATTATGCGCGTTGTCTTAAAAATATTCACTTTTTCCCTTGTGCTTTTTCTTTTCAAAGGCCATGCGCAAAAAGGAAATTATTTTTTACACAACTACCTTCCCGCTCAATACAATGCTGCTGATCAGAATCGCTGTATCATTCAAGATCTGTATGGAAGAATATTTGTAGCCAATAACGACGGACTTTTAATAAATAATGGTTCAGATTGGGATAAACTTACGCTGCCTTTTTTATGCCTCTCGCTGGCCAAAGATGAAGGTGAGCAGGTTTTTGTTGCGGGCGACGGAAATTTTGGAAAAATTATTCAAACAAAAAACGGCGCTTATAAATTTGAATCATTAACTTCTTTACTTCCTGAAAATGTAACAGAGCTTGGTCGGTTCTGGACAATCATAACACTTAAAAACCATGTTTATTTTTGCAGTAATGAAAAAATTATAGATTATGATTACAAGAGCGTTAAAATAATTTCAGCAGGCGAAGAAGGTTTTCATACTTTTTTTAAAATTGAAAACCATTTGATTGTAAGAGAAAAAGGTAAAGGTTTAAAAGTTTTATTGATTAATAATGAACTCGGTTTTTTTAAGGGAGGTCAGCAGTTCGCCGATAATTCCAATCCGGTGCGAGGTATTATCAAAGGAAAAAATAATTATTTTATTATAACGCCAAAAGGAGTTTATGAGTTTTTATTTAATCAGGCATTGCCTGAATTATCGCAAATTAAATCTGTAAAAACCTCAATTGATTCATGGTTATCATCTAAAATAGTTTACTGCGCGGCAAACATAGGCGCGGCAAATTTTGCCTTTGGCAGCGTTACCGGAGGCCTGTTAATAACCAATGATGAGTTTACACCATTAAAATATATTAACAGCGTGAATGATTTGCAGGATGATGGTGTTAACTTCATTTATAACGATACGCAGGGCCATATTTGGCTGGCCTTAGCCAAAGGCATTAGTTTTATTGAATTCAATAGTCCGATTACAAATTTTACGAAAGCCGATGGCATTAAAGGGACTGTTGAGGGCTGTGTGTTTTACCAAAACACATCTTATCTTGCCACTGATAAAGGTGTTTTAAAATACAATGCTGCTTCACTGAAATTTGAAGCCACAAATCTTACCGAAACCGCATGGTGCCTTGCAAAAACAGGAGATAAACTTCTTGCCGGAACTAAATCCGGATTATATATTCTTGATAATGCCGGCTTTAAACTGTTGTTTGAAACTCCCAGTGCTGTTCATTGTGTGTTTGTTCCACCACAATCAACTGATAAGATTTACCTGGGAACTGAATCGGGATATGCTTCCGGGAATCTTTCTGGCAAAGGGTTTTCTCTTCTGAAAGAAAGTTTTGAATTGAATGCCGATATCCGCACCATAGTGTGTGACGGTAATGGGGCTGTGTTTTTTGGAACTACTGAAAACGGAGTGTTTGTATTGACTCCAAAAGATTCATTGATACATCTTACTGAAAAGGATGGTTTGCCGAACCTGAAAGAAATTTATTTGTTTAAGTATGAAGAGGAAGTTCTTGTTGCGCATGATGAAGGAATAAGCCGTATTGAAAATCTAAAAGAACGTTATCATGTTAGTCTTCATCCGGCTTTTAAACTTTTAAATAAAAAGCAAATTATTAACCGCGCCATAACCATTCATAAACAAGTATGGCTTACGGCCAGGCCTAAGATTGATGCAATGGCGAGTGAGTCTTTCCTCTGTCTCGAAAACGTTAATGGAACCTTCGTAGAAAAGCCGCTACAGCTTTCACGGATAAAAGAGTCAAACGTAAAATCATTTTGTTATAACGATTCCTTAATTTTCATTGGCACTAATAATGGCTTGTATTGTTATGATATTACGCTTAAAAAGCAGGGCATTTTTTTAAACACCTTTGTAAATTATTTTAATTGCGGAAATGATTCTTCTTTGTTTTATAGTAATATAAGTCCAAGAACAACGCTCAAAAACATTGTGTTGGATTATCATAATAATTCTATAGCTATAAAACTGGGCGCCTCCGATTATATTGATAAAGATGAATTGCTTTTTTCATATTGGTTAAAAGGCCGGGATAAGGATTACGGACCCTATAACAATAGTAAAGAACTTAAACTCGATCATTTGTTTGAAGGAGATTATACGTTCTACGTTCGTTCAAAAAATATTCTTGGGGTGCTTGGGCAGGAGATCGCTATTTCGTTCACCGTTCTGCCACCTTGGTACCGCACCCTCTGGGCTTACATTCTTTACGCGTGTTTATTCATGGCCCTCGCGTATTTAATAATAAAACTCAATGTAAAACGGTTACGTGAACAAAATGTTAAGCTCGAAGAAATTATTACAGAAAGAACGAAAGAAATAAATACCCAAAAACTCGAAATAGAATTTAAGAACCGCGAGATAACAGATAGTATTAATTATGCCAAAGGAATTCAGGATTCTATTCTGCCAGGCATAAATGAAATTAAAAAAGCCTGGCCGTCTTTGTTCGTGTTTTTTCAACCTAAAGACATTGTAAGCGGCGATTTTTATTGGTTCAAACAGCTTTCCGGAGATGAATTTTTAATAGCCTGCGCTGATTGTACCGGGCATGGGGTTCCCGGAGGGTTCATGAGCATGATATGTTCTGATAAATTACACGACGCTGCTAAAACAAGTACCGATCCTGATCAGATTCTATGCCTAGCTAATAACAGTATCAAAGAAACACTTCGGCAGCAAAATGAGGGCAAGAGCAAAGACGGAATGGAAATAGCATTGCTTAAGATTAATACACGCACGCGGCATGTATCCTTCGCCGGGGCCAACCGTCCGTTATGGATAGTAAAAAAAGGGAGCGGTGATCTAATGGAAATAAAACCCAGTAAGGCAAGCGTTGCCAGCTTTACGGAGTTTAATTTTAATTACGCATTACATGGTATTCAGCTAAACGAAGGTGATTGTTTATATATGACAACTGATGGTTATGCCGATCAGTTTGGAGGGACGGAAGGAAAAAAATACATGAGTAAAAATTTAAAAAATCTGCTTATCAGTAAATCGCATCTGCCAATGGAAGAGCTGGGTAACCTGCTTGAAAAAGACATCAATGCCTGGATGCAGCGCTTTGAACAGGTTGACGATCTTTTAATAATAGGCATTAAGTTGTAATCTTTGCTCGTTGAGAAAATGGTTACCCTCAACGAAGTCGAAGAGGCCGTTTCAATTAGAATAATACAGGGAAAATCCTTAGCGTTTGTGGAAAATACTTAAACCACTAATGTTGCTTTTTATCCACACAATTTTTTATTTATTTAAAGCCTTTTGTTGTTTAAATCACACAACTTTCCAGTGTTATCGGTGGATTGCCTAAATATAAAGGATTTGTGTTCAAGCTTAAATGTACTGGTATTGTTTTGTAAGCATCTAAAAACAAGAACCAACCATGGAAGATTTATTGACCCAGCCCTTTCACTTTTTTGTAGTGGATGATGACAAGGATGATCAACTTTTTTTTGAACGTGCTATTAAAACGGTTGCGCCACAGGCCAAAGTAACATGTTTTTCAGACGGTACCGAAGTTATGAATTGCCTTTACGACAGGCAGATTATTCCCAACCTTATTTTTCTTGATTTAAAAATGCAAAAACAAGGTGGGCAGGAAACCCTAACGTTAATTAAGCAAAATGAATTCTTTTTTGAAATACCTGTGGTTATTTTAACATCGGCCACAAATATCCGGGAAAAAGAAAATTTAATGCAAATAGGCGCCAATGCTTATTTTAACAAACCTGACAGCGACAATGAAATGCAAAAGATCGTACAGAAAGTTTGTAAGAGTTTTAGGTTTGCTACTGCAAAATCCAGATAGAAAAAGATAACAGGCATGTATCGTTATACAAGTTGTGCCTGATCAAATCTGTAACATTACAATTTAAAGTTATTGACTTCTAATACATTCTTTATTTAATTTGGAGCATGCCGCGGCTCTTAATGATAATTATTAAAAATCTTCCAGCTGCTTTCATAACATTTCATCAGTTCGTTGTCTTTTAACGACAGAGCAATGTTATTTTTTTTAGCGAACGATTCCAACTCCTCTGTTGCCAGGTTACCCGTAAGTTCATCCTTGGCCATCGGGCATCCGCCAAATCCATGGATGGCCACATCAAAATGCCGGCATCCGCTGTTAAAAGCCGCCTCAATTTTTTCATAAGCCGTTGGTTTGGTAGAGTGGAGGTGAGCTCCAAACTGTACGGAACTAAGTTCAGGTATCAATGCGGTATATAATTCAGTAATATTATCGGCTGTTGAACAACCAATCGTGTCTGCCAAAGGCAAATATGCTATTCCAAGTTGACGTAGCTTTCGGCACCAGCCTATCACCAGTTCGGGGCTCCAGGCATCATTATATGGATTGCCAAAGGCCATTGAAATATACACTACCAGCTTTTTATTATGCTTAATACATAGTTGCTGGATCTCTTCAACACGTTGCAATGATTCGGTTATTGAAGAATTGGTATTACGTTGCTGAAACGTTTCTGAAACCGAAAAAGGAAAACCAAGATAAGTGATCTCATCAAACGCGCAGGCATCCTGTGCCCCGCGTAAATTGCCAACTATGGCCAGTAATTTAGACCGGGAAGAGGCAATGTCTAATTTCTTTAAAACCTCTGCTGTATCCTGCATCTGCGGTATGGCTTTCGGCGATACAAAACTTCCAAAGTCAATGGTATCAAACCCTACCTTTAACAGCTGGTTAATATAATCGGCTTTTACCTGGGTAGGAATTTGTTTTTTAATTCCTTGCATGGCATCCCTCGGACATTCAGTTATTCTGATCATAGATAAATATTATTTTATGTTGCTCTTCGAATCTTTTTCGCTTCGAGCTATAATGGCATTATTAATTTCCCGAATAAGTTTAGGTCCTTTATAAATAAAACCTGTATACAGTTGAAGCAGGTCGGCTCCCGCGTCCAGCTTTTCAAGCGCGTCTTCAACGGTATGTATACCACCAACTCCAATTACCGGGAAAGCATTTTTGGAAGTTTGCTTCAGATAACGGATTACTTCTGTGCTTCTTTTGGTTAAAGGCTTTCCGCTTAAGCCACCCATTCCTATTTCCTTAATCTCATCTGCATTTAAACTCAAACCATCGCGCGAAACCGTGGTATTTGTTGCAATAATACCTGCAATTTTAGTAATGGACACAATGTCAATGATATCATTCAGTTGGCTGTTGGTAAGGTCGGGTGCAATTTTAAGAAGGATTGGTTTTGGTTGCGCCTTTGTTTTGTTGATGTTTTGTAAGGTATTCAATAAATTGGTTAAAGGTTCTTTTTCCTGAAGGTCGCGCAGGTTAGGGGTATTGGGCGAGGAGACGTTCACCACAAAATAATCCACTACATCAAAAAGAGTATTAAAACAGGAGATGTAATTTTCCGTTGCCTTTTCATTTGGGGTGAGTTTATTTTTTCCAATGTTGCCGCCTATGATCAGGTTTTTATCTTTGCGGTGCCTTAATTTTTCAGCTGCATGAGCCGCCCCTTTATTATTAAAGCCCATGCGGTTAATGATAGCTTCGTCTTCAATTAACCGGAAGAGACGGGGTTTGTCATTTCCCGGCTGAGGTTGCGGGGTTACTGTGCCTATTTCAATAAAACCAAAGCCAAGGGTTCCCAGTTCATTAAAGGCAATGGCATCTTTATCCAAACCGGCGGCTAAACCAACAGGATTTGTGAAATGAAGACCGAAAATATTTTTTTTAAGCGCGGGATGAGATCTGGTAAAATGTTTGCCGGCCAAAAAACTTAAACCCGGAATATACTTGAATGATTTTAATAACGAAAAGGTTATATGATGAGCTTTTTCAGGATTAAAGGCAAAGAGAAATGGTTTTAAAAGCGAATACATACAGGGTAAATTTACTCTTATTTGATACCATGTATGATGCTAACAGGCAGAATGTTGAAAAAAAAGCTGTATTTTTTTAATTTTTTGTAATTGTGTGGAAAAAACTCCTATTTTTGCGCCTAAATTTTAAACCAAATAAAAACACAACCAATGAAAAAAGTATTATCAATTGTAGCTATCGCAGCATTAACTGCTGGATTTGTAGCTTGTGGTCCTTCAAAAGAAGAAATTGAAAAACGCGAAAAAGAAAAAGCGGATTCAATTGCTGCCGTAGAAAAAACTAAACAAGATTCAATTGCTGCTGTAGAAGCTGAAGCTGCTAAAGCTGCTGAAATGAGCGCTGCTTCTGAAAAAATGAAGGCTGATTCAACCCGTATGGCTGATTCAATCGCTCATGCTACTAAAGGTGGTAAAAAACACTAAGAATTAGTAAAAATATAAAAACCCTCAACGTTTGGTTGGGGGTTTTTTATTTTACAAGATTTTGTAAATAATGCGCCAATTTTAATGTGGCCTGCGCATCATTCATGCAATAGTTAATTAATTGGTCGCGGTTAAGTTGTTTTTCAATTCCTTCCTCACTCTTACGGTATTCTTCATAATGGTTCATGGCTTCCAATCCCGATTGAATTCCTGTGTAAGTTACACCCGTTTCAAAAACCTCGCTGATAGTTTTTAAAGAAAAATTATTTTTAAAATGAGGATGGTAATAATATAAATTCCTGAATACCTCAAACAAATCAACAAACTTGTTTTTCACTTCTTCCAGGTCTGCGGAAAGCGCGGGAACCATTTCCTTTAGTCCTTTAATGGCGAGTTCCTCCATGGTTTTATCAAACACCAGTAAAGTATTATACTTTTTTGTTTGTTTAATAAGTTCTTCAGCAAAGGTTTTACGTTCGTCAAGTATATGTTCCGTTAAAAAATGACTTTCGGTTGTTTCATCGGCAATGCAAAATAAAAACGGAATCTGTTGAAACGGACGGGTACCCTTTAGTTGAGGCAAAGCCGAGGACCAGATCTCCATGTCAAGAGCAGCCACCGGTTCTTTTATTGTATTAAGTAAAACGGCTATTTTTTCCGGTTGAATGTAAGGCGTATTGCTAATGAATGAATCCTTTATTTTTAAATGTTTGGGGTTTTCTATTTCACTGCTTTCAATCGCTTCTATGTTTTTTACGCCGGCATCATACCATTCAAATAATTTCTCTTTCCCAATAAATGGCAGATTAAAAACGCTTTTTTCATTCATCACGTCTTTCCAGCAAGTGCCAAAAAAATCACAGGCGTAAGGTTTAAAACAATGTTTGCCAATAGTAATATTGGGTATGGCGTTCATCTCCAATATCAGCACTGCTTCTTCAATCTTCTTTTCAAAATATTCCAGATTTTTTTCAGCTTCTTTTTTTACGCTTCTTTTTTTAAATAATTTCTTAGGATCTATGGTTTCATCCATAACATAGTCGCCGTTCATGGTAGTTAAAAAAAGATCCTCAAAACCGGTAAGACTGTTTTTTAAAACAAAATACTGTAAACAGGCATCGCGTAAATAGGTTTCAGAAACTTTAATTGAACTTTTAATTTCATAAGCGATAAAAATACCGTTTTCGTAATGTAAAATATCAACCATCACCAGCACATCTTTATAAATAAAAGTGGCCTCATAAATTACAGGCGTTTTATTATCAATTAGTGTTTTGGTTAATTCATAAGCTTCCATGGCATTTTTTGTTTCTTTTGAAACGTCAATACCACCGGGAAAAAGTTGTTGAGCGAAAAAACCAATGTCGTGCCCGCGCCTGAAGGTGAGCTGCTTGTCCACCGATAATTTATCGCGCAGATAAGGATGATTCTTATACAGAAAAAACGATTTCGCGCATTGTTCAAACTTTAAAAAAGAAGATTTGCTTATTGAATATTTTTTTGAACTCATTTGCTTTGCAAAGTTATTCTATTAATTCTTAAAATGTGCAGGATAGATTAAAAAGCCGGGCAATTTATAATAATTTATAATACACTTGCGGTTACAGCGCATCTTTATGCCTCTTCAGCGATTTATCCATGTATTGGAGAATCAGGAGCCTTACATTTGTCGTGTACTTATTATATAAAAAAAGAAAATGCTTTTCATATTTAATAAAATTGATATTGATTTAACCGATAAAGAAGAATACACTGTTGTACTTCCGGCAAAAATGGATATCAATAAGTTGTATTTTAAAATTGAACACGATCCTTCTTATGCAAAAACAACCATGTTTATGGATGTGTTGGATGGGAAGGAAAAGTTGATTCAGCTTAACCTTAACGATTCAGGGATAAAAGAAGGCGGCTTAAATAAGCCCGGTATATTTAAATCAGAAAACTTTGGCGTTGAAAAAATAAAACTTATTTGTTACCGCGAACTGCGTTTTACCTTCTCTTTGTGGACCATCTCCTGAATTAGATTTTTTATTTCTTAAACAATCGTTAACTTCGGTTCCTTAAAAATAAGGATTATGTCAACTACACCCGAAGGCCGTCAGATTATATTCAGTATGGTGAATGTTTCTAAAATTCATCCACCTCAAAAACAAGTTTTAAAAGATATTTATATCTCCTTTTATTATGGCGCTAAAATTGGCGTTTTAGGTTTAAATGGTTCTGGTAAGTCAACCCTGCTGCGGATTATAGCGGGAATGGATAAAGATTATATCGGCGAAATTCATCAATCGCCAGGTTATTCGATTGGTATGCTCGAGCAGGAACCAAAGCTGGATGAAACCAAAACGGTTATTGAAGTTGTGCGTGAAGGAGTTCAAAAGCACGTGGATATTCTTACTGAATTTGAAGAGGTGAACAACAAATTTGGTGACGAAGAAATTCTGAATGATCCGGATAAAATGGATAAACTCATTAACCGTCAGGCTCAGTTACAGGAACAGATTGATCAGCACGATCTCTGGAACCTTGACAACCGCCTTGAAAGATCAATGGATGCTTTACGTTGCCCTGAAAGCAATGCCCCTATTAAGGTGTTATCAGGAGGTGAACGTCGCCGTGTTGCCCTATGCCGTTTATTATTGCAGGAGCCTGATATATTATTACTCGATGAGCCAACCAATCACCTCGATGCCGAAAGTGTTGACTGGTTAGAGCAACATTTAAAACAATATAAAGGAACTATTATTGCAGTTACTCACGACAGATATTTCCTTGATAATGTGGCCGGCTGGATTTTAGAATTAGACCGGGGCGAAGGCATTCCCTGGAAAGGTAATTACAGCAGCTGGCTCGAACAAAAAGGAGCCCGTTTAAAACAGGAAGAGAAAACAGAAAGCAAACGTCAGAAAATTCTTGCAAGAGAGTTGGATTGGGTACGCCAGGGCGTTAAAGGGCGCGGAGTAAAGCAAAAAGCCCGTTTAAATAATTATGAAAAAATGCTCGGAGAAGATTCGCGCAGCAAGGAAGAGAACCTGGAA
>JAOQAF010000154.1 GCA_025963735.1 Bacteroidota bacterium | reverse complement strand
ATAACGGCTAAAACGCGTTCTTATTACGAAATTGATTTACAAACCCTTAAACATCCTAAAGAAGTTAAGGTGGCCGGAACAGCCGAAAACCGCAAACGTTTTGTTTACGGAAAGCTAAATAGTGTTTTTTTACTGCGCGGAGCCATTGGCATGCAAAATGTAATTTTCAGGAAAGCGGATAACAAGGCCGTTGAAGTGCGCTTTTCTTATTCGGTTGGACCCACTCTTGCTTTTGCCAAGCCCTATTACGTTCAGGTTTATAGAAATTCTCTCGGGCGCGGAGCCGATCATGAAGAGGTGCGTTTTAATGAAGAAAACTTTACACAAGACAGTGTTATTGGAAAAGGGGCTTTCAGCAGAGGTATTGCCGAAACCCTTATTTACCCAGGAGTAAGCGGTAAATTTAATTTAAGCTTTGAATATGCTTCGTATACTGACTTTATCCGTGCCATTGAAACCGGCATTACGGTAGATTATTTCCCTAAAGCCTTGCCTATAATGGCCCGTAATCCTTCAGAAAATATTATTATCACCCTGCACGTTGGCTTTGTGTTTGGAAGAAAATGGTTTTAAAATGGAACTATCCCCCGAAATCAAAAGAATAAAAAAACCGGATTGGCTTCGCGTAAAGTTGCCAATTGGTGAAGAGTTTTTAAAAGTCCGCAAAATTGTAAGCGAACATAAACTGCACACTATTTGTGAAAGCGGTAATTGCCCCAATATGGGCGAATGCTGGGGAGCCGGCACTGCCACATTTATGATTCTTGGTAACATCTGCACACGCAGTTGCGGTTTTTGCGCTGTGGCCACAGGTAAGCCCAAGCCCGCAGACTGGGACGAACCTAAACGTGTTGCCGATTCAGTGAAGCTGATGGGTGTTAAACATTGTGTTATAACAAGTGTTGACCGCGACGACCTTAAAGACGGAGGCTCTTTTATCTGGGCCGAAACTATTAAAGCAATCAGAGAAATAAGTCCTCAAACCAGGTTTGAATGTCTTATTCCGGATTTTGCCGGTAAGTGGGAAAACCTTCAACGTATCATTGATGTAAAACCCGATATTGTTTCGCATAACATTGAAACTGTGCGACGGTTAACTGCACAGGTTCGCATACAGGCAAAATACGACCGCAGCCTTGAAGTATTAAAAAGACTGGATGAAGCAGGAGTAAAAACAAAATGCGGCGTGATGTTAGGATTAGGCGAAACACAGGCAGAAGTATTTGAAACCATTAATGATCTTTCTAATGTAAAATGCGATGTATTAACCCTTGGGCAATACTTACAACCTACCCCGAAACATTTACCGGTTGACCGTTTTGTGCATCCCGATGAATTTAAAATGTTTAAAGATTATGCGCTTAACAAAGGTTTTCGTTTTGTTGAAAGCGGACCACTTGTGCGTTCGTCTTATCATGCCGAGAAACATATTTTCTAATGCGGCTGATACGTTTTATTTGCATTTTCCTGTTTCTTATTTTCATTTGCTTTTGCAGTCCAACCCAACTTGTTAAACCTTTGCAAAAAGGCCAGCGGGCCGCCGCAATAACGTATGGCGGGCCACTCATTAAATTTGCCGGGGCTCCCATTCCTATTCCATTTACCACGCTTGGATTTTCGTATGGCCTTACCAGTAAGATAACTGGCTATGCCTCTTTACATACTACAAGTTTAATTTTTGGAAACCTTCAAACCACTGTTGGCGGTCTTTTTTCTCTGTATGAACAGGAGAATAAATTTGGGCTTACTGTTTCGCCTGCAATTCAAACAGCATATAATATAAGAAATAAAACCGGCTTCAGAATATGGCCAACTCTTGATCTGAATGCATATTATCATCCTTTACAAAAACCTTCTTTCGTTTACATTGGTGCAAACAGTTGGTTCGAACTTTCATCCCTAAGAGCGCATAATGAACCTCAGGCTAATCATATTATCCCAAATATCCATGCGGGTTACATGCTGGTAAAAACAAAATGGCAACATCAGTTCGAAATAAAATATTTAGGCCTGGGCATTCCTAATTTACCCGGCGTTGTTGATTACATCGGCATTTCACATAAAGGCGCCCTTGGTATATATTATTCATTGATCAGAAAGTTTTAACATGAAAAAAGTACTCTTTCTTTTTGTTGTTTTGTTTGGTTCATGCGCAAAGCTTGACAATAACCTTTACAACAACGATAATAAAATAAAAGAATATAAGTTGGATGATTATACAGGAGAACAGGACTTTATTTTGGATGACTCTTATCATATTCCTCCGGGCCTTGTTACCCTTCTTACGCTTCCTTCACAGGCTGATGGTGAGTCAAGTTCTACAGAAATTAAAGCCATATACATTGGTGATGTTTCAAAAATAAATTCCGATACCGTTCTTTTATATTGCCACGGCAACAAAGATCATATGGATTTTTACTGGCAGCGCGCTAAATTGCTGGCGCATGTAAATGGAAAAAATAAATACGGAGTTTTGATGATGGATTACCGGGGTTATGGGTTAAGTAAAGGTAAGCCTGGTGAGAAAGGAATGTATGCGGATGTATCTGCATGTATGCAATGGCTTAAAAATAATGGTTTGAATAATAACCGGTTAATTATTTATGGATTCAGTATGGGTACAGCTTCAGCCTGCGAACTAAGCGCTAATGCCGCCCCTATGCTTCCGGATAAAATAATTCTCGAAGCTCCATTTGCCAGTGTTGCCGTTATGATTCAGGATGCTTCACAATTAAATATGCCTGCAGATTATTTTACAGATCTTAAAATTGATAATGCCGAAGAAATAAAAAAATGCGATCAGCCTCTTTTATGGCTGCATGGCAAATCGGATAATTTTTTAAACTATAAAACGCATGGGCAAGCAGTTTATAAAAACTACCACGGCCGTTATAAAGAAAGCATTTTAATTGAAGGCGCTGATCATGGGCAGGTTCCTTCTCAAATGGGTTTTGAAAACTATCTTAAACTGATTGGCAGCTTTATAAGAAAACCCTAGTGCTCTACAATAAGAAACTCTGTTCGTCTGTTTTTAGCCCTGCCTTCTTCTGTTTTATTATCGGCAACCGGTTTTGACTGACCGTAGCCTTTAGCTGTAATTCTATTTCCATCTACTTTATAACTTTCAATTAATTGTTTA
>JAOQAF010000139.1 GCA_025963735.1 Bacteroidota bacterium | reverse complement strand
AACAGCATTTCAATAAAAAATCAGTTCTTTTATTATTATTAGTGTTTAGTTTAATTTTTATTTTCTATCCGGTAACCGGCAATGCTATTAATATTATAGCGGGACCTGAGCGGATCATTTATACTTTAATTTGCTTTGGTATTACTTTTTGTTTCTTCAAAGGGGATTTCAGTTATGTTGCCCCTTACTTAAAGAAAACTTTAGAGTGGCTAGGCGAAATTTCGTATTCATTGTATCTTTTGCATCCACTTATTTGGAGTTTAATAGCGCTTTCATCATTAAAAATAAGGTTTGTATTTCCATTAGCTGTAATAGCAACGTTCGTAATATGTAGTTTAATTTATAAATTCATTGAACAGCCTGCCAGAAACCTGGGCTTAAAAATTAATAATAAGAAATAAAGAATAATAATATGTTGGATTTAAACGGAAAATCAGTTTTAATAACAGGCGGCACGGGATCGCTGGGGAAACAATTAACAAAAACCATTCTCGAGCGCTGGCCAAAAGTAAAGCGCCTTGTTATTTTTTCACGCGATGAACAAAAGCAGTTTCAGATGAACATGGAATTTCCTTCGACACCAGGTGGCAATGTTCGTTATTTTATAGGAGATGTGAGGGATTATGAACGTTTAAAAAAAGCGTTTGCCGGAATTAATTATATCATTCATGCAGCGGCGATGAAACATGTTCACATTGCCGAGTATAATCCGATGGAATGTGTAAAAACAAATGTGCTCGGTGCCGAAAACGTAATAAATGCCGCTATGGAAACCGGTGTTGAAAACGTTGTTGCATTATCAACAGATAAAGCGGCCGCACCTATCAACCTTTACGGCGCAACCAAATTATGTTCCGATAAATTATTTGTTGCCGCCAATAATATTAAAGGCTGGAACAAAATCAAATTCTCCGTTGTAAGATATGGCAACGTTATGGGATCTAACGGCTCGGTAATTCCATTCTTTATGCAAAAGAAAAAAACCGGCGTACTGCCCATAACAGATCCTAACATGACACGCTTCAATATTTCGCTGCAGGAAGGTGCCGACCTTGTTCTTCATGCACTAGAACAAGCCTGGGGGGGAGAGATCTTTGTGCCTAAAATTCCTTCTTACAAAATTACAGAAGTTGCAAAAGCTGTTGCACCCGAATGCAAAATTGAAATCATTGGAATCAGACCGGGAGAAAAAGTTCATGAAGAAATGATAACCGAATCGGATGCGTTTTCTACTTATGACCTTGGGAAATATTACGCCATTTTACCACAGGTAACGAACTGGAACCTGAATGAATACATTGAGCACTTTAAAGCTAAAAAAGTAAAAGAAGGCTTTAAATTTAACTCTGGTGAAAATCCGGACTGGGTTAATGCCGAAGATCTGAGAAAATTAATAAAAGAACATGTGGACCCTGATTTTACTTTTTAAATGATGAATAACATACCATACGGAAAACAAACAATAACTGAAGAAGATATTGAAGCTGTTGTAAAAACATTGCGCTCTGATTTCTTAACTCAGGGTCCTCAGGTTGCTGAATTTGAGAAAGCTTTTGCGGAATACACAGGAGCAAAATATGCAGTTGCCGTTAGCAATGGAACCGCCGCTTTGCATTTATGCGCAATGGCTTTAAACGTGAAGCCTGGCACCAATGTCATCACCACTCCAATTACGTTTGCTGCTTCAGCCAATTGCATTAAGTATTGTGGAGGAAATATTTTCTTCTGCGATATTAATCCGGAAACTTTTTTAATGGATACAGAAAAATTAAAAGAGTTAATATCATCAAAACCAAAAGGATTTTTTAGCGGAATTATTCCTGTTGACTTTGCCGGATTAGTAGTAAACCTGGAGGAAATTAAAAAAATTGCCACAGCAAATAACTTATGGATCATTGAAGATGCATGTCATGCTCCCGGAGGATTTTTTACTGACAAAACCGGAATAAAACAACAAGCGGGTAATTCAAATTTCGCGGACCTTGCCATTTTTTCCTTTCATCCGGTAAAGCACATTGCCACAGGAGAAGGTGGAATGATAACAACCAACGATAAAACATTATTTGATAAGTTATGCTTATACCGCACTCATGGCATTACCAAAAATGCCGAGCTGATGACTCAGAATGACGGTGGCTGGTACTATCAGATGATCGAACTGGGCTATAATTACCGGATGCCTGATATGCTTTGCGCATTGGGTATCTCTCAGCTAAAACGAGCAGACGAAGGTTTAAAGAGAAGAAGAGAAATTGCGTCGAAATATAACGAGGCATTTAAAAATAATCCACAGATCAAAATTCAAAATTCAGATATTCAGTCCGGCCATGCTTTTCATTTATACATAATCAGAATTAAAAACCGTCTTGAATTATATGATCATTTAAAGGCAAATAAGATTTTTGCTCAGGTGCATTATATTCCCGTTCATACCATGCCCTACTACCAGAATCTCGGGTTTAAAAAAGGAGATTTTCCCGTTGCGGAAGCCTATTATGAGGAATGTTTAAGTCTGCCATTGTTTCCGGGCCTTACTAATGAAGAACAAAAATATGTAATAGAAACCATTCAACAATTTGTAAAATAGAATATGAAAACAGAACAAACAAACTTTTGGGAAGGTGAATTTGGAAAAGAATACACCGATAGAAATTCTTTTACAAAAGAAGGATTAAATAATTATTATCTTACCAATTATGGTATAAGCAAGGATAAACTTAATGAAGAATTTTTGGGTGAGCTGAAAAGAGATATAAAAATACTTGAGGTTGGATGCAATATTGGTATTCAACTCGCTTCCTTACAGAACATGGGGTTTACTAATTTAACAGGTATTGAGCTTCAGGACTATGCCGTTCAAAAATCAAAAACGCTTACTAGTGGGATCAAAATACAACAAGGGTCTGGTTTCGACATTCCTTTTAAAGATAATTCATTCGATTTAGTTTATACGCATGGTGTTCTTATCCATATTAATCCGAACGACTTATCTAAAATAATGGGTGAAATGATACGTGTTTCCTCAAAGTTTATCTGGGGTTTTGAGTATTATAATGAGGAAACACAACAAATTAAATATAGAGGACATGATGGCTTTATGTGGAAGGCTGATTACAGTTCTTTATTCCAAAAATTGGATCCGTCATTAAAAGTGATTAAAAAACGTATTATCCCTTATATTACGGAAAGTAACAAAGGTAATAACGATTGTATGTATTTATTAGGTAAATAATATGAAAAATAACCAACCATACGTTATCATTGAAATTGCCAACACGCACGGCGGTAATATCGATTATGTATTTAAATTATTAAAAGAGTATGAAAAATACACAGGCAATACCGGCATAAAATTTCAGCCTTTTAAATTCGATGAAATAGCTTTAGATGATTTTGAATGGTATCCTGTTTATCAAACATTATTTTTTAATGAAGAACAATGGAAAAATATCATAACCACTGCCGCAGAAACTAAAGATGTTTGGATAGATGTGTTTGATAACTATTCAGTGCAAATAATAAAAGAAAATCTTGATTCTATTTATGGCTTAAAATTTCAGGTATCTACTTTAGATAATGTGGTTTTATTTGAACGTTTAAGTAAGATTGACCTTTCACAAAAAATAATAGTTGTAAACGTCGCCTCTTTATCTATTGAACAAATTAAAAATCACATTGAAGCAATAGAAAGGAATTTAAAACCAAAAGAAATTGTTATTCAATTAGGCTTTCAGGATTATCCTACTTTATTCATTAACTCAGGCCTATCAAAAATTGATCCGGTTAAGGAAAACTTCAGTAACAGAATATGTTTTGCAGATCATATTGAAGGTACCGATGAAGATGCGATAGATGTTCCGTTCGCGGCTTATATGAAAGGAGCCTCCTTTATTGAAAAGCATGTAATGTGCAGTGGTGAAAAAGCTAAATACGATCATTATTCAAGTGTCACACCGGATGTGTTTGAAAAATTGTTCCACAAATTATACAAGTTTTCAAAAGCCTTAAATCAGCCATTTGTTAACGACAGAGAAATAATTTATCTGCAAAAATCTTTATTTAAGCCTTGTTTA
>JAOQAF010000263.1 GCA_025963735.1 Bacteroidota bacterium | reverse complement strand
TATTCCGATTAAAACATCAAACATTCCTATTCTCAATTGCCTTAAAATCTCAATGCGTTCAAGGGTATCCACTTCACTGTGAATATAACGGCAACGAACATTTAACTTTGTAAGATATTTGGTTAATTCCTCAGCCATTCTTTTAGTGAGCACGGTTACAAGTATGCGTTCATCTTTTTCTACTACTTTGTGAATTTCATCCAAAAGATCGTCCACCTGATTGGTACATGGTCTTACTTCTATAATTGGGTCCAGAACACCGGTAGGTCTTATAAGCTGCTCCACCACTACTCCACCCGCTTCCTGCAATTCAAAATCCGCAGGGGTTGCACTAATGTAAATAACCTGATGAAGCATGGCATAAAATTCTTCAAATTTTAAAGGACGGTTATCCAATGCCGAGGGTAGTCTGAATCCGTATTCAACCAGATTTTGCTTCCTGCTTAAATCGCCGCCGTACATGGCCCGCACCTGTGGCACAGTAACATGGCTCTCATCAATCATCATTATAAAATCATTCGGAAAATAATCGAGTAAGCAAAAAGGCCGCGTACCGGGCAAACGTCCGTCAAAATACCTTGAATAATTTTCAATACCGCTGCAATAGCCAAGCTCACGCATCATCTCCAGGTCGTAGTTCACGCGCTCTTCAATTCGCTTCGCCTCCAGTAATTTTCCCTGCTGTTTAAAAAACTCCACCTGCTTTACCATATCTTCCTGTATCATATGCATTGCTTTCTGCAAGGTATCAGGCGCTGTAACAAATATATTCGCAGGATAAACATTAAACGAAGTGAATTTATTTAAGATGTGGTTATTTGCACTGTCAAACGTTTCAATACCTTCTATCTCGTCACCAAAAAATAAAATTCGCAAACAATAATCGGCATAAGGTAAATTTACATCCACGGTATCGCCCTTAACCCTGAAACTCGCGCGGGTAAAGTCACCTGTGGTGCGCGAATACAAAGAACTCACAAACTGGTGCAATAATTTATTGCGTGATACTTTCTGGCCAACATGAATTGGTATAATATTCTTTTTAAAGTCTGTTGGATTTCCAATACCATAAATACAACTAACCGAGCTTACAACAATCACATCTCTTCGGCCGGATAGAAGGGAAGAGGTTGTACTTAACCTCAGCTTTTCTATTTCTTCATTAATGGCAAGGTCTTTTTCAATATAGGTGCCGCTAGAAGGAACATAAGCTTCAGGCTGATCATAATCGTAATAACTTACAAAATACTCTACCGCGTTGTCAGGAAAGAAATTTTTAAACTCGCTGTACAATTGGGCTGCGAGCGTTTTATTGTGACTTAAAATTAATGTAGGTTTATTAATTTGCTGAATCACATTAGCCGCGGTAAATGTTTTTCCTGATCCTGTAACGCCAAGTAAAACCTGGTGTTGCGTGTTGGCTTTTAAACCAGCCACCAATTGCCTTATAGCCTCCGGCTGATCTCCGGTGGGTTCAAATTCTGATGTGAGTTGAAAAGCCATTTTTGTGTTTACAAAGGTAACTATTTTATCAATTTAAAATTCAAGGCGGCATACTCCTTTGTACAAAAATTAAAGTGCCACCACTCACTGTTAATGGGATTTAAGCCCGCTGATTGCATCACCTTGCGCAGTAACTTTCGGTTGTTAAACGCTTGCTGACTAAGTTCGCCTGATTTTAAATATTTCCATTCATAAACCGGTTCCGAAAGCTTTTCAAAATGATCGAACTGTGACCCCATATCCAACATGCTGTCAGTTTCAATGTTAATAATGGTAAGGTCTACGGCACAACCATAATTATGAAGCGACACAGAATATGGAGGCGCCAGATAATTAAATTTTTTATCAGCCGGCATTTGCAAACTATCCCACATCATTTGCTGAACGTGCAAAGGACGGGCGGCATCAAGTATGCAAAGCGAATAAGCAGGATTTATTTGCCGGAGATAAGATTGCGCATTACAAATTTTAAGGGCAACTTCGCAGGGAAAATATGCATTGCGAAGCCCGTCATAAAAATCTTTTTTTAAAAAATTATCTTTCCCTGAATACTTTAAATCTACATGAATACCGGAATCGAGCGTTCTGATATTTATCAGGGGATAAGCCTGAAAAAGATATTCGAGATAAGATGTATCCTTTTGAATTTTTACCGGCACTACTTCGGGGTGGTTAATCAAGTACACCACGTGCTTAACGAGGCGCTGCGGTTTTTTATTAGAACCGGTATTGCAGGTAGTAAGAACAACACAAAGACTAATTAGATATAACTTATAAAAATTCAAAAAAATATTTTTTTCTATTCTAAAGTAAGTCTAAAAAGCTTTATTTTGCTAACAAATTTAAAGATATATGCCATCCTTTGACATAGCCAGTAAACTCGACGGTCAGCTTTTAGACAATGCCATTAACGTTGCCAAAAAAGACATATTGAACCGCTGGGATTTCAGAGACAGTAAAAGCACCATTGAACTCAATAAAAAAGACCTGATAATTAATATTGCCACCGAAAATGATATGCGTTTGGATGCTATACTTGATGCCATTCATTCGCGGATGATAAAACAAGGGCTTGACCCCAGAGGCTTGGATGAAAGCAAGGAACATTACCCGAGCGGCCCCTTAATTAAAAAAGATATAACGGTGCGTCAGGGAATAGAAAAAGAAGCTTCCAAAAAAATATTAAAGGATATTAAAGACAGTAAAATAAAAGTAACTGCACAGATTATGGATGATATTATTCGTGTGAGCAGCAAAAATATAAACGATCTTCAGGCCGTTATAGCGCTTTGCAGAAGGGGTGACTATGAAGTGCCTCTTCAGTTTATTAATATGAAATAATTATGATCATCAGAAGTAAAGCACCTTTAAGAATTGGTATGGCCGGCGGGGGTACAGATGTAAGTCCTTATTCCGACCTGTACGGGGGAGCAATTCTGAATGCAACCATAGACCTATACGCGTACGCCTCTTTAGAGCCTTTAGAGAATGGAAAAATTGAATTCTGCATTGACGGAACCGAGAGATGCCTGAACGTTAAAAGCGAAAAAGAATTAGAATTAAGAGAAGGCTTCGAACTTTTTATTGGCGTTTACAACCGTATCATTAAACAGTTTAATCTTGAACCACTTTCTTTCAGGCTTACATCATACATTGAAGCGCCGCAGGGTTCAGGTCTTGGCACTTCTTCCACGATAGTAGTTTCTTTACTAGGCGCTTTTGTAGAATGGTTAAATCTTCCGCTTGGTAAATATGATATTGCGCATCTTGCTTATGATATTGAAAGGGTAGACTTAAAAATGGCCGGGGGCAAACAAGACCAGTATGCCGCAACTTTTGGAGGAATAAATTACATGGAATTTTTAGCGAATGATAAAGTGATCGTTAATCCGCTGCAATTAAAACCTGAAGTAATTTACGAGCTTGAATTTAACCTCCTCCTCTACTTCACCGAAACCCAAAGGCTTTCAGCTACCATTATCAATGAGCAGGTTAAAAATGTGAATGATAAAAACACCAAAAGCATTGAAGCCATGCATAACCTTAAAGAGCAGGCGCATCAAATAAAAGATGCCTTGCTGAGAGGCGAATTAAATAAAATTGGCGAGATCCTTCATTTTGGCTGGCAAAATAAAAAACAAATGGCACACAGTATTTCCAATAACCTTATTGATTCTATTTACACCATGGCTCTTGAGAATGGCGCCACCGGCGGAAAGATTTCAGGCGCGGGCGGCGGTGGCTTTATGTTTTTTTACTGTCCTGCCATTACAAAAATAAAAGTAGCAAGGGCTATTGAAAAACTGGGCGGAAGAGTTCAGCCCTTTAAATTTACACAACAGGGCTTAGTTACCTGGACAATATAAAAAACATGACAACCTTAGATAAAACAAATTTTAAATTTAAAAATCAGACAGCTTATTATAAAGGCAAGGTGCGCGATGTGTACACCATTAATGATAATATTCTGGTAATGATTGCCAGCGATCGCATCAGCGCATTTGATGTTGTGTTACCGCGCGGCATACCTTACAAAGGCCAGGTATTAAATCAGATTGCCGAACAATTTCTTAAAGCTACCGCTGATATAGTACCCAACTGGTTGTTATCTTGTCCGCACCCGAATGTAAGTATTGGTAAAATGTGCCAGCCTTTTAAAGTTGAAATGGTGGTACGCGGTTACCTTGCCGGGCACGCTGCCCGTACATATACAAGCGGGCTAAGAACTCTTTGCGGCGTTACACTACCTGAAGGTTTAAAAGAAAATGACAAATTGCCTCAGCCGGCAATAACCCCTACAACTAAAGCCAGTGAAGGGCATGACGAGGATATAAGCAAAGAAGAAATTATTAGACAGGGCATTGTAAGCAAAGAGCATTACGAACAACTTGAAAAATACACCCTTGCCTTGTATGCACGTGGTCAGGAGATTGCAAACAAAATGGGTCTTATTTTAGTTGATACCAAATACGAATTTGGATTGTATAATGGAGTGATCACATTGATGGATGAAATTCATACCCCTGATTCTTCACGGTACTTTTACAAAGAAGGGTATGAAGAGCGGCAGGAAAAAGGCGAAGAACAAAAACAATTAAGCAAAGAATTTGTGAGGCGCTGGTTAATTGATAATGGTTTTCAGGGTAAAGAAGGGCAAGCCATACCGGAAATGAGTGATGGCTGGGTAAACGAGATCAGTACAAGATATATTGAATTGTATGAAAAAGTTACAGGCAAAAAATTTATAAAAGCTGAAAACAAAAACATGATGCCCGCTATTGAAGAGGCCATTCAGAGTGCCTTAAACGCTATTACATAATATTAGTTTCTTACTGTCAGCGTTAAATTATTATTTTCAAAAAAAAAAGCCTTTGTGATTTCTCACAAAGGCTTTTTACAATTAGAGTTTTATTTTATTGCTTTATCACCTTAACAATTTCAACTGCCTTATTACTTTGAATTTTCACAAAGTATACACCGTTTGAAAGGTTAGAAAGATTTACAATTATTTTATTTTCAGTTGTAGCAGTTGCAAAAACTACTCTTCCCGTTAAGTCACATACTTCAATTTGTTTAGAAGCACCATTATTAAGTTCTATAGTAAAATCACCAAGGGTTGGGTTAGGATAAACCTCTAAGCCGGTTAACCCGGAACCTTGCTTGGTAACACCTGTACAAATACTAACCACAATATTAACAGTTGCAGAATTGGAACAACCTGTTACAGTGTTTGTATAGGCATAATTAGGAGTATACGATCCTGCCGAAGAACCAGGCGTAAATACACCATTGGCAACATTACTTCCCGTATACACACCACCTGCAGGAGAACCGGTTAACGCAACCGTTGGGCCGTTGGTACAAACATTTGTTTGCGATGCAGATAAACTTACGTTCGGTAAAGTGTTTACATTAACATCAACAGTTTGGGTTGCGGAACAACCATTATCGGTACCTGTAACCGAATAAGTGGTTAACACCGATGGAGTAACAGCAATAACTGAGCCTGTACCGGCCGTGCTCCAGGTATAAGTAGTAGCTCCGCCGGCTGTTAAGCTTGTAGAAGAACCTTGACAAACAGTAGGGTTATTTGCTGATGCGGTAACAGTTGGTGTGTTATTAACAGTAACAACAGAGCTGGTCATGCAACCATAAGCAGTGTAATTAACGGTAAATGTTCCAGCACCTGTAACGCTTGGTGTAAACGCCGTAGTTGTGGCAGAGTTTACAGTAAAAACACCGCCCGGAATGTTAGGTATAAGGCTGGCAGAAGCTGCAGACGGTAAACAATAACTGGAAGCAGGGCCTGAGAATGAATTAGCTCCCAAATCAGTGATGACAATTTTAGTCGAATCACTTGCTAATGCAGGAGTACTATAAGAATCCAGCTGAATATAATAAGTAGTGCCCGGTGTTAAACATAAAGCCCGTACGTAAGAGGAATAAACTGTGCCACCGTGTGCGGAATAAGCTGCATCATCATCGTTTGCGCCAATTAAGATGGCCGAGCTGTTAGTGCCTGATGTTAACGCCGAACAATTTGTTGCACTCCACACCGCAAGTTGGGTATCGAAATTAGGTGATTGAACAGAAACATTTCCTGAAGCCGGGGCAACAAAAGTGAACCATCGCGTATTGGATATAGTGCTGTTACCCCAACCAGTATTAGTTTGCAAGCCCGTTGCAGGTGGTACAACCTCACCGGCTTGCGTGGAAGCACCATAAACACTATAATACGTGTTAGATGTGCCAATAGTTAAAGGTATTGGATTACAAGCGTCATCTCCCGGATATATCACGGTTACCGGCAGATACACGTTTGCCGTGTCATTAGCACAACCAGGATTCGAAGCAACTACGGTTAAATAAACCATTCCACCAGAAGTTGGAGTATAATTTATAATTGATGTAGTTCCGTTTGTAATACCTGTTAATAAAGTAGAAGTTGGAGAGGCTGAGGTATACCACTGTAAATTACCCGCAGATGGTGAAATCGTATATGAACTAGGAACAAAAACAGTAGCAGAACTTGCACCTGTTATTGTGCCAGCAACCGGTGTTAATGTACAACTTGGTGTTTGGTAAATATTCACTTTATCTAAACTTGAATTATCCCCAAAACTTGAGTGAAATTTAAAACCAACATAAAATAACGACTGATTGCCTGCGCCTGCAGGCAAAGTAAGATTTTTTAATTTCCATTGTCCGGTTCCGGCAGCTAACGAAGCGTCATGGCGCGGAAAAAACTGAACATCCGTCCATATTGTTCCATCAGTGGAATATTGAACCATAACACCTTCATTGGTGTATGAACCCGCACTATATGAAGTATTATTTTCGTTATACCATCTGAAATCAACATCAACACTTGATATCCCCGAACTAGCTAATGGAAGAGACACTAAGCGGGTTTCATTATTTGAAGATATACTGTATGAATTAAACATCACATAATCTGCTCCTTCAAAAGGAGTAGTCCCCGGATTTGAAGAAGTTGCGACATATTGCAGGTTTGAAGTTCCTACTACATATTGTTGACTCCAACATGATGGTATAGTAGTGGCATTAAAACCTTCGGTTATTGGCAAAGAAGTTGTAAGACAAGGTGTGGTGAATGTTTTAATAACACTCCACACACTAGTACCATTTGCACCACCACAATTTGCCCGCACGTACACTGCGTAAGCCGTGTTAGGAGTTAAACTTGTTGCTGAATAATTTGTAACCCCGCTAGTAGCACTTGGAACAGTGGTGCCATTTGGAACAGATAAAGGTTGAACTCCGTAGTAAAGATCCCATGCTGTTTCAGAACCACCAGCTGTCCATGTAAAATTAGCGGATGTAGAAGTAAGATTTGTAATATTTAAAGACGTTGTTGCAGGACAAAGCGCCTGTGTCGTAAAATTATTTACAGCAGTCCACACGCTTGAGCCGCCACCGCCACAATTTGAACGTACAAATACCGCATAAGCAGTTGAAGGTGAAAGTCCGGTTGCGGAATATGAAGAAACTGCGCTGGTTGCAGTTGGCACAGTGGTTCCATTAGGTGCTGCTAAAGGCTGAACACCATAATAAATATCCCATGCCGTAGCAGTTCCGGTTGGTGTCCATGTAAAATTAGCAGAAGTTGTTGAAATTGAACCCGTATTTAGCGCAGTGGGCGCAGAACAGGAGGCGGTTGTACTGAACGTACCGGCTACTATGTAACCATTTGTTCCACTTCCGCCAGCACCAGTGGGTATATGTGACCAAATACTATTATTGGTGCCATCTGAGGACTGAACCCTTATTTGATAGATTGTAGCCGGTGTTAAGCCTGTTAAGGCAACAGAAGGAGTTAC
>JAOQAF010000112.1 GCA_025963735.1 Bacteroidota bacterium | reverse complement strand
TATGCTTGGAAGTTTTTTTACACTCTTTTATCAATACAATGTTATTGGCAAAGCCCTGAAGGTAGTCTGGATCCACGGAACCCTTGAAATATCGGCCATTATTATTGCGGGTTGTGCCGGGTTTATTTTAGGCAACAGTTATATATTTCCGAAAACTCATACACGCATGCATTCGTTTGTCAAAGGGGGAAAAGACGGTTTGAAAGTAGTAATTGGTTTAATTCCTATATTCATTATGGCAGGTTTTTTAGAAAGCTTTATTACGCGATACACTGAAATGCCTTTAGCCCTTAGTTTGACAATAATTATCATTTCCTTTGCTTTCATTGTTGGATACTTTATTGTTTTACCACTTTACTTTAAAAAGAAATATAAAATACACCATGACTGAACAAAAAATTTATTACAAAAAGGTTCGCTACCTGGGAGAGATATTCAGCGCCTGTTTCGGATTTATTAAACAAAACTTTAAAACCTTATATGGAAGTCTTTTATTCTATGCAGGACCGTTTCTTCTAATTGCGGCAACAGTTTCCGCCTATATGTTTGGCTCAAGTCTTGGCATGAATAAGGTGTTCAGAGGCGGGCTTACAGGCTACTACTCTGATTTAATTGTATCGTATTTTGTATCACTTGCAGTAATGCTTATTGGAATTACGGTTTACAATGTGATACTAAATAGAAACATTCTTGAAAATGAAAAACTTTTACCAGGAGAGCAACTCACATTAAACCACGCAACAAAAAATTTCTGGCCCGATTTCTGGCGGATACTTGGCAACACGTTAATTTTAATTTTCGTATTAATTGCGGCCGTGATCGTGCTTGCACTTCTATTCGCGGGCATTTTTGGTCTACTTTCAGGCTCTAACGGTTCGGGAACCGGGGCTATTGTTCTAACCATAATTGCCGGTATATTAATGTTTATTGCTTTTTTAATATTTGGCCCAATTCTTATGTTTGTTCCTATGGCAGCATTATTTGTTTGCCAGCGTGACGGCCTTTCTATTTTTCCATCTATGGGCAAAGTATTCCGGTACATGAAAAATAATTTCTGGAATACATGGATCGTGAGTTTCCTGGGATTTCTGACTTATGCCACGTTGGCATCTGTGGCACAAATACCTGTGTTTATCATCACTTTTATCACTACGTTTTCACGACTTAAATCAACAGTGGGCTCGGGCATTGAAGATAGCTCGCCATCCCTGTTATTAGTTGTGGTTACGGTTATTTCCGCACTCTTGTCTTATGGCATTATGGTTATTTATCATCTGATTATTGTATATCAGTATACAAGTCTGGAAGAAAAGAAAGAAGGGGCTTCCATTATTGATAAGATCAACCAAATTTAATTTCCATCGTTCACCCTACCTTACATATCCGTTTCTTTACGACTTTTATTGCCTGCTGGCTTTTAACTGTGACATTTTATTCCCAGAAAGCCAATGAACCTCTTATAGATACTTCTAAAATTAAGGTAATGGAACCAGGACCCGAAAAGGAGAAAAAAGTATTTTCAGATCCTAAGTTAAATTATAAGCGTGACACCATAAAAAAGAAAGGCTTTTTTGAAGATCTTCTTGAATGGCTGGCTGAAAAAATATTCGGGAGAGCAGGTTATAACAACATCTCCATGGCACGCACACTTATTATCTGGGCCATCGTGTTACTATCAGTCTTGATTATTATCCGGTTGCTTTCCAAATCAGAGCTGAGCGGGTTAATTAAAACACGCACCAAAGGCACAACATTTAATTTTACTGATATTACAGAAGATTTACATGAAATAAATTTTGATGAAAAAATAAAACAGTTGGTACTAATGGCTGATTACCGGGGAGCTATAAGATGGCATTATTTAAAAATGTTATTTGTATTCGATAAGAAAGGAATAATTTCTTTCGCCCCCCATAAAACAAACATAGATTATAGTTATGAATTAAAAGGGAAACAAACCTACAACGATTTTAAAAAACTAAGTCGCATTTACGATTATGTGTGGTATGGTCAGTTTAACTTAACCGAAGAAACCTATATAAAAAATGCGGAGATCTTTAAAACAGTAGAAAACCAAATAAATGTTTAAAGGAAATAAAAAATATTATTTTATCTTTTTTGGATTGTTTGCATTAATACTGCTGGCACAATATCTTTTACCAAAACCTGTCAATTGGAACCGGACATATCAAAATAAAGATAAAGCACCGTTTGGCTGCTATGCCATTTATAATTTAATTAACGGTGTTTATTCCCAACAAACCGGTTTCAACAACAAAACGTTTTATAATTTAAAAGACAGGGTTAAAGATTCCTGTTCAATTATTGTAATAAATAATGATCTCAATTTAAATAAAAGCGATCTTTCATCACTTAACCAGATCCTCAAATCAGGCAATACTGTTCTTCTGGCCGCTAATCAATTTAACGGTTTACTTGCCGATACCTTCCACTTAAGCACTAGCAGCGGTTTTGAAAGTTATTTTTCAATTATTGATTCATTAATTAATAAACCGGGCGAATCTATTCATCTTGTTGCATCTAACCAATCTACAAACAAATTTTCTTTTTCAAGAGCGGCTAACATAGCCACGTTCCGCAATTTCGATACCACACGTTTTAAAGTATTAGCCTTTACCGAAACTAATAAGGCCTGCCTCATTAAAACCCGGGTAGGAAAAGGCACTTTAATGTTATTGAGTGTTCCGGATATTTTCACTAATTATTTTGTTGTGAAACATAAAAACAGGCAACTGGCTTATTTAATCTTTTCACTTCTTAAGAACCGCGAACTTATATGGGATGAATATTACAAATCCTACAATGTAAGTAATTACTCTTTTTTAAAATTTATTTTTGAAAGCGACACACTTTACGCCGCTTACCTTCTTCTTTTTTTTAGTATTGTTTTTTATATGATATTTGAAGGCAGAAGACGCCAGGCCCCTATTCCCGTCATTGAACCGGTAACCAACAGCACTCTTGATTTTGTAAACGTTATAAGCCATGTTTATTTTAACTCAAAAAATCACCAGACTATTGCTCTTGAACGTATTAAATATTTTTACGAAAGTGTGAGAAAGAAATTCAATACGTCCACTACTGAAATAAATGAACATTTTATAAATGAAATTAGCGAACTGAGCGGGGTACAATACTTAACCGTAAAACAACTTTTCACTTACTGTGAGCGCTTAAAACACGCAACTGACCTAACGGAATATGAATTAATAGAATTAAACAGACAGATAACCAACTTTAATAATTACAGCCAACGCTAAATGGAAAATCAATTTGAAAACAGAACAGATCTGAGCGCTCTTACCGAAAAAACGCAGCAGGTTAAAGCCGAAATAGCCAAATACATTGTAGGGCAGCAACAGCTCATCGATTTTTTATTAATTGCCATTTTAGCTGATGGTCACGTTTTAATAGAAGGAGTTCCCGGAGTAGCCAAAACCCTCACCGCGAAATTAATGGCCAAAGCCATTGATGCGGATTTTAAGCGCATTCAGTTTACTCCTGACCTTATGCCCAGCGACATCATTGGCACCGCCATCTTTAACATTAAAACGTCGGAGTTCGAATTTAAAAAAGGACCTTTGTTTGCAAACATTGTCTTAACCGACGAAATAAACCGTTCCCCGGCCAAAACGCAGGCTGCTTTGTTTGAGGCCATGGAAGAACGTCAGATTACAGTTGATGGCACTACATATAAACTAGATGAGCCTTTTATTGTACTGGCCACACAAAACCCCATTGAACAGGAAGGCACTTACCGCTTACCGGAAGCGCAGCTCGATCGTTTTTTATTTAAAATAAATGTAGATTATCCTTCGCTTGAAGAAGAGGGAACCATGCTTTTAAATTTTCACAACAACCAACACAAAATAGATTTAAGCACCATCAATAAAGTATTAGGCAAAGATTCACTCAAAGAACTCCGTAGTATTGTTTCAAAGATTATTGTGGAAGACCATCTTATTAAATACATTACACAAATTGTAAACTCCACACGCAAAAACCCTGCATTATTTCTGGGTGCCTCGCCACGGGCTTCACTGGCCATACTGAACGCGGCCAAAGCAAATGCCTGTTTACAAAACCGCGATTTTGTAACACCCGACGACATCAAGTACGTTTGCTTTCCGGTATTACGACACCGTATTATGTTAACACCCGAAAAAGAAATGGAGGGCATTCTAGCAGATGCCGTTATTCAACAAATAATTGATAAAATAGAAGTGCCAAAATAAGCAACAGAGCTTACTCTGAAAAATGAAACCCTTCTTACAAATATTTAAACACATGCGTTTTACTTCACTGTTTTATTACGGTGTGTTTATTTTAATCGTATTATTTATTCTGGCCTTTATTTTTCCGCTTGTTTATGAGGTCGCATTAAGCGGGTTGATTTTACTTATTTTAATTTCCATTGCAGACGGCATTTTATTATTTAAAAACCAACAACCCGTAAGGCTTAGCAGAAAAGCCATTCATTCACGCCTGAGTAACGGCGACACCAATGAACTCCTTTTGAGTGCTGAGAATTATTATTCATTCCAGGTAAGGGTAACAATAATTGATGAATTACCTTTTCAATTTCAAATAAGGAACTTCAAAATTAAAACAATCATTAAATCCGGCGAGCATAAAGAGTTTAAATATACCGTGCGACCTTTGGAAAGAGGAGAATATCATTTCGGTAAAATTAACGCCTTCCTTACTTCTCCCATAAGATTAATTGAACGACATTATAAAACAGAAGATCCTTTTATGATGCAGTGTTATCCATCCTTTATAAAACTCAGGCAATATGAATTACTGGCCATCAGCAACCGCTTATCCGATACCGGAATAAAAAAAGTGAGAAGGATTGGTCACAGTTCAGAATTTGAACAGATAAAAGAATACGTGATTGGTGATGATATCCGGACCATCAACTGGAAAGCAACTGCCCGAAAAAATCAGTTAATGATCAATCACTTCAGAGACGAGCGTGCACAGCAAGTGTATTGTTTGGTAGATATGGGACGTGTAATGAAAATGCCCTTCGATCAATTAACCCTGCTTGATTATTCTATTAATGCCAGTTTAGTGCTGGGTCATGTGGCATGGATAAAACAAGACAAGCCCGGCCTTATTGGCTTTTCAAATAAAGTTACCTTGTCTGTTAATGCCGATAGAAAAGGCAACCAGCTTTTACGGTTGCAGGAAGCCTTATACAATGCGAAAACTAATTTTGAAGAAAGTAATTACGATCTTCTGTTGAATCATGTTCAAACTAAAATAACGCAGCGCAGTCTTTTGCTTTTGTTTACCAATTTTGAAACCATTAATGGTTTAAGGCGGCAGTTAAAATATATCCGTAAAATGGCCAGTCGTCATCTAGTTGTTGTAATCTTTTTTGAAAACACCGAGTTAAAAGAATTGCTGGAACAAAAACCCCGAAACACTTTTCAGATCTATGAGCAAACTATCGCGCAAAAATTTGATTACGAAAAAAGACAGATCACAAAGGAGTTGCAGCAATACGGAATCATAAGCATTTACACCACGCCGCAACAGCTTACGGTAAACAGTTTAAATAAATACCTTGAAATAAAAACCAGAGGTTTGATTTAACTCTTTAAAAAATTTATGCTTTTAAAAAGCTAAGTATTTTTTCCACGCTTACTTTAGCGTCACCATATAACATCTCTGTATTTGGCTTATAGAACAAAGGATTTTCAACCCCTGCGTAACCAACAGACATGGAACGTTTCATAACAATCACTTTCTCCGCTTTCCATGCTTCAATTACCGGCATTCCGTAAATAGGACTTGAAGGATCATCCTGTGCGCCGGGATTAACCACATCGTTAGCGCCAATAACCATTACCACATCCGTTTCAGGCAGATCTTCATTGATCTCATCCATTTCTAAAACTATATCATAAGGCACATTTGCTTCGGCCAACAGTACATTCATGTGTCCGGGTAAACGCCCTGCCACCGGATGAATCGCAAACCTCACCTTTTTACCGGCTTTACGAAGAACCTGCACCATTTCAAAAATAGGATACTGCGCTTTTGCCACTGCCATTCCATAACCCGGAACGATAACAACAGATTTGGCTTCTTTTAATAAGTCCGCCACTTCTTCATGATTCATTGCAGTTACCTCTCCTTCCATGGCCTGTGCTTCGCCTGTGGATGAAGATTCACCGAAACCTCCAAGTATTACCGAAATAAAAGATCTGTTCATGGCTTCACACATGATTATTGAAAGGATGGCACCTGAACTACCAACCAAAGCTCCTGTTACAATTAATAAATCGTTACCTAACATAAAGCCCGCTGCTGAAGCCGCCCAACCCGAATACGAATTCAGCATCGATACTACCACGGGCATATCAGCACCGCCAATAGCCATAACAAGCATCACACCAATAAAACAAGCTATGGCAGTCATGATATATAAATACATCATCCCATCGGTACCATGTTCCCTTGTAAACATAACGCCCAACACAATACAGGCAAGAAGCATCACAATGTTCACGGCATGACGGCCGGGATATAATAAAGGTTTACTTCTTATTTTTCCTTCTAATTTACCCCAGGCAATAATTGATCCGGTAAAAGTAATGGCACCAATAAACACACCTATGAAAACTTCAACCAAATGAATGGTATGCTCTGTTGAACCAAGAGCATGTGTTTTAGGATCGAGGTAAGAACCAAAACCAACAAGCACTGCGGCTAATCCAACAAAACTATGAAGGATGGCTACCAGCTGAGGCATGGAGGTCATTTCAACTTTACGCGCTAATAATGTACCAATTACAGAAGCAACGGCAATTGCAGCGATAATATAAACATGGCCCTGCACACCCTGACCGAGAACTGTAGCAAGAACAGCAATGATCATTCCGATGATGCCATAAAACACACCACGCTTAGCCGATTCCTGAGAGGACAAACCTCCCAGACTTAATATAAACAGAATACTAGAAAATAAATACGCTGCAATTTGGATTTCCTTTACGATCATCTTTTTATTTTTTAAACATTTTCAACATACGGTGAGTAACAAAAAAACCACCAACAATATTAATACTTGCAACCAGAATAGCCACAAAAGCCAGAATAGTCATCGGACTCGAGAGATCATCGGTAGTTTGCAACAACCCTCCTACGATAATGATACCGCTTATGGCGTTGGTAACGGCCATCAAAGGTGTATGCAGCGAATGAGAAACATTCCAGATCACCTGCCAGCCGATAAATACCGATAATACAAACACCGTGAAGTGTTGCATGAATTCACTCGGCGCAAATTTACCAAGCAGCAACAACATCAATCCTATTACTCCCAGGCGAACAAACATGGAAGTAGTTTCTTTTTTATTTTTGCGTTCCGCAACAACTTTGGGATCTTCGGTTACAACCGTTGCTGCCACTTTAGGTTTAGCAGGACTAACGGGAAGGGGCTGTGGCGGCCAGTTGATCTTACCGTTATAAGTTACCATTGCTCTTGAAACAACAGCATCTTCCATATCTATTTTAAACTTTTCGGCTTTGCCCATATCATCTAAAAGATGACACAGGTTGTTGCCATATAACTGCGATGCCTGACTTGGCAACTGATTTAATTTACCAACGATGGTAACACCGTTAGGCGTAGTATATACTTCACCATTTTTGGTTAAAACACAATTACCTCCTGTAGAAGCCGCCAGATCTACTATTACAGAACCCGGCTTCATAACAGCCACATGATCATCCAGAATTAATTTCGGAGCTTCTCTTCCCGGAATTTGCGCGGTTGTAATAATAATATCCACTTCGGCCGCCTGCGCTTTAAACAAAGCCATTTCTGCTTCAATAAATTCTTTACTCATTTCTTTAGAGTAACCCGAAGCAGTTGCACCGTCTTCTTCAATTTCAACAGTAAGAAACTGCGCGCCCATTGATTCAATTTGCTCGGCTACTTCTTTACGCGTATCAAAAGCACGCACAATAGCGCCTAAAGAATTCGCAGCGCCAATAGCGGCCAATCCCGCAACACCTGCGCCAATAACCAACACCTTTGCAGGTTCTACTTTACCTGCGGCTGTAATTTGTCCGTTTAAAAATCTTCCGAAATGGTAAGAACCTTCAATCACTGAACGATAACCTGCAATGTTGGCCATGGAAGATAACACATCCATTTTCTGCGCCCGTGAAATACGCGGAATAGCATCCATTGCAATGGCGTTAACTTTTTTATCGGCAAGTTTCTGAAGCAGGTCTTTGTTTTGCGCCGGCCATAAATAACTCAGCATCACCAAACCTTCTTTCATCATGCTTACCTCTTCAATGGAAGGCTCTTTTACTTTAAGCACAATGTCACACTTGCCGTAAATTTCTTCAGCGGTGTGAACCAGTTTAGCGCCGGCATCTTCAAATTCTTTATCAGAAAAATTAGCCTTTATACCTGCGTTATGCTGAACATATACATCAAAGCCCTGCTTTTGCAATCGTTTGACTGTTTTTGGAGTAGCTGCAACCCTTAACTCGTTTGCAGATATTTCCGATGGAATTCCAACTTTCATGTCTTTATTTTTTTATTTATTGTCGCATGAATGTTATTTCATACGGATCATTAATTTTTAAGTAAAGCCCCATACTCGCGGGGTAATTTTAAGAGCTGAAATAACGAAAAAATACCGAGAAATAAAAACGGCATTATCTAAAGAAATGATCCCTTACTTAAGCAGATCAGGTCTTCTGAGCCTGGTACGTTCTACACTTTGATCGTGTCGCCACTTTTCGATGTTGGCGCCATGCCCGCTTAACAGCACCGGAGGAATTCCCCAACCTTTATATTCGGCCGGCCGTGAATATACCGGCGGGGCCAGTAAATTATCCTGGAATGAATCGCTTAAAGCAGAAGTTTCGTCATTTAAAACACCGGGTAATAAACGTATAACAGCATCGCTTAACACGGCCGCGGGAATTTCGCCGCCGCTTAAAACATAATCGCCAATGCTGATTTCGCGGGTAATTAAATGTTCACGCACCCGTTCATCAACGCCTTTATAATGCCCGCAAAGAATGATGATGTTTTTTAAAAGTGACAACTGGTTGCAGGTTTTTTGCACTAACAGTTCGCCGTCGGGACTCATATAAATAACCTCGTCATAGGTGCGTTCACTTTTAAGCTGAGAAATACATTTATCAATGGGCTCAATCATAAGTACCATGCCGGCACCGCCACCAAAGGCATAATCGTCGATCTGACGTTGTTTATTTACAACAGCGTAATCGCGGAGGTTAATGAGATTAACTTCCACAAGTTTGTTTGCAATAGCGCGCTTTAAAATAGAATGACTAAAAGAGCTTTGCATTAAATCGGGAACGGCGCTAATGATATCGATTCTCATGGGACAAAGATAATGGGTTTTTTGGAGTTTAGGTTTCTCGCAGAGGTTCGCGGAGCTTCCGCAAAGATCGCTGTGAAACGATGGCTCGCAGAGGACGCTGATAACCGCTGATATGTTTTGCTTTAATTTTATAGTAGCCTGTTTCTCGCAGAGATTCGCGGAGATTTTGCAAAGAGCGCTGTGAAACAATGACTCGCACTGAAGACTCTATGTTTTTCTATGTGGTTTAAAAATTATTATAATGGCGCGCAGGGTACGCTGATTAAGCTTCTCGCAGAATTTCGCGGAGCTTCCGCAAAGATCGCCGTGAAACAATGGCTCGCAGAGGACGCTGATTAACGCTATTATGATTTGCCTTTAATTATACAGTAACCTGTTTCTCGCAGAGATTCGCGGAGATTTTGCAAAGAGCGCAGGAAAAGAATGGCCCCGCAGAGGACGCGGATTAACTTGTGATAAACAAAAATTCTATGTTTTCTATGTGGTTAAAAAATCAATGCGGCTAACTTCTCAAAGGCTTCAACAGATACTCAAGTCCGTTTAATTTGATCTCGTAAATGGTTTGTAATTGCATGCCTAATTTACCATTCGGGAATCCTTTGCGGTTAAACCACTCCAGATAACTTACCGGTAAATTACACAGCACTACATTCTGATATTTACCAAAAGGCATTTTAACTGAAACAAGGTCAAGAAGAATCTGCGGGTTGGGTTGCATGGTGTAAATTTAAATAATCTGAATGGAAATCCAGACTATGTTACTAGGTAGGTTAAAATATGATTTCTTTTCTTAAATTGCTATTCTTTTCATGACCCCTATGAACCAATCTCCTGAACAATTAGCCCGCGATAATATCGACGCGCAATTAATTGCTTGTGGCTGGATTATTCAGGATAAAAATAAATTGAACCTAAGCGCTTCTTTAGGTATTGCCATCAAGGAATATCAAACCGATGTTGGCCCTGCCGATTATGTTCTATTTATTGATAAAAAACCAGTTGGTATTATTGAGGCCAAACGCGAGGACGAAGGCTATAAATTAACTACGGTTGAAGAACAGTCTACCGAATACGCTCAAAGCAAATTAAAGTTCTGCAATAACGATCCGCTTCCTTTTGTTTACGAAAGTACGGGTGAAGTTACCCGCTTTACCGATTACCGCGATCCTAAACCGCGTTCGCGTGCTGTTTTTACCTTTCACAGACCTGAGACTTTCCACGATTGGTTATCAAACCCTAAGTCTTTGCGTGCACGCATACTTGATACACCGCAATTGCCTGTTGGCGGTTTGCGTGACTGCCAGGTTAATGCTATTACAAATCTTGAAAAGTCATTTAAAGAGCAGCGACCAAAAGCGCTCATCCAAATGGCAACCGGTTCAGGAAAAACATTTACCGCTATTACTTTTATTTACCGCTTATTAAAATATGCCAAAGCAAAACGTGTTTTATTTTTGGTGGATACCAAGAATCTTGGCGAACAGGCAGAACAGGAGTTCATGTCTTTTGTGCCCAATGACGATAACCGTAAGTTTACCGAACTATACGGCGCCACACGTTTAAAAAGCAGCTTTATTCCTCCTGATAACCAGGTTTACATCAGCACCATTCAGCGCATGTATTCTATTTTAAAGGGGACAGAACTTGATGAGAGCGCGGAAGAAAATAACCCGAACGAAAACAAGTTTGAGGCCAAGGAAGCTATTCCCGTTGCTTATAACGAAAAGGTTCCCATTGAATTTTTTGATTTTGTGGTGATTGACGAATGCCATCGTAGCATTTACAATTTATGGAAACAGGTGTTGGATTATTTTGATGTCTTCCAGGTAGGTTTAACAGCTACACCAGATAACCGCACCTTTGGTTATTTTAACCAGAATCTTGTTTCTGATTATGGTTACGAGAAAGCAGTTATTGATGGGGTTCTTGTGCCTTACAATGTTTTTGAAATTGAAACAAAGATTACCAAAGCTGGAAGCAAAATAAGTGTTGGAGAAAAGGTGGATAAGCGCCAGCGTTTAACACGCAAAAAGTTTTGGGAAACAGTGGATGCTGATCTTGAGTACAGCGGCAAACAATTGGATAAAGACATTGTTAACCCAAGCCAGATCCGCATGATTGTTCGTGCTATCAAAGATAGTTTGCCTTCCATGTTTCCTGACCGTATTGATAGTGATGGAAATTTTGAAGTTCCTAAAACGCTCATCTTCGCTAAAACAGATTCTCATGCAGAAGATATAATTGAAATTGTACGCGAAGAGTTTGCCGAAGAAAATAAGTTTTGCAAAAAAATAACTTACAAGAGCGACGAAGATCCTAAAACAGTATTAAGCCAGTTTCGTAATAATTACTACCCGCGCATTGCTGTAACGGTAGATATGATTGCAACGGGTACCGACATTCGCCCTTTGGAAATTCTTGTTTTTATGCGCGATGTAAAAAGCCGCAGTTATTACGAGCAAATGAAAGGCCGCGGCACACGTACCTGTTCACTGGAACAGTTAAAAGCAACCGGCACACCAAGCGCTAAATACACAAAAGATCATTTTGTAATTATTGATGCCATTGGTGTTGAGAACTCGCAGAAGACGGACAGCCGTCCTTTGGAAAAAGCGCCCGGCGTTTCTTTAAAAGAAGTGTTAGAACGTGTTGCATTGGGCGACCGTAGCGAAGATATTCTTTCAACACTTGCCAACCGGTTGATTCGTTTGGATAAGCAGATAAACGAAAAAGAAAAGCAACAGTTCTCAGGCCATGCCAAAGGTTTTACTATTAGCCATATTGCAAAACAACTATTGAACGCGCACGATCCTGATACCTTAGAAAAGATTGAACTGAAAATAAAAGGCGAGATGAAAGCGCAATCGCCAGCTTCTATTGACGCAGCAATTAAAAAAGAGATCAACGCACTGCAGGAAGCGGCGGTAGATGTGTTTCATAATCCAGATTTACGCAATTTTATTATTGATATCCGCAAGCAATATGACCAGGTAATTGATACCGTTAATTTGGATGAGGTAACAAAGCTGGGTTGGGTAAAAGACAACCGCGAAGCGGCAGACAACACCATTAAAGATTTCAAAGAGTGGATTAAACGGAATAAGAACGAGATAACCGCCCTCCAGATCTTTTACAGCCAGCCTTTTAAACGCCGCGAACTTACCTATCAAATGATCAGGGAATTGTATGAGTTGCTCATACAACAAAAACCTGCCTTAAAATTAAATTTATTGTGGGATGCCTTTGCAACGGTGGAAGATAACAACGCGGAAGGTAAACTTATTCATCGTATGCCGCGCACCGAGAAACCAAAGCAGGATCTTGTATTGTTAGTATCCTTAATACGCAAGGCTTTGGATATTGACGAATGGATAACCGGCTACGATAAAACGGTTGACCTTAACTTCCAGGAATGGGTGTTTAAAAAGCAGGCGGGTAAAACCAAATTTACCGAAGAGCAAATGCAATGGCTGCGGATGATTAAAGATTATATTGCCGGCAGTTTTCATTTAGATACGGAAGATTTTGAGCTGGACCCTTTTAATAAGAATGGCGGACTAGGAAAAATGTACCAATTGTTTGGCGATAAGTATGAAGAAATTATTAACGAGTTAAATGAGGTGTTAGCGGCGTAATGACAGTTAATGAAATAAGAGCTAAGATTCAGGAAGCTAAAAACCCCGATTGGTTTAATACGATTGTATTTAGGTTTTACAATTCTAAAAACGGCTTCGATCTTTCCCTAAAGGGCATTACAGCTTTACACGAATATATTAGTCAACAAATTGAAGGTTGGGAAAATAAAGAAAAACCCTTGCCACCAAACTTAGAAAGCCATAAAACAAGAATAAATCATCTTAAAAGCTTACTAAACTCTTTTGTCCAATCAAACATTTTACTTGATTCAAATGCATTGTATAGTCAGTGGAACAATCAGATTACAAATAATCATAATGGAGAGTATATTCCATATAACTTGCCTGAAGTAGACTTTTTAAATACTTTAAATAAAACGTATCCTAAATACTATAATAGCGCTTACGAGTTTTTGTTGGGAACTCAAGAGGTTAATACTCAAACAACAACGCGAAATAATTTGACTGGTACACTTATGGCCTATGAATTCTTAACAAAAGAATCATCTGTTATTTTAACAAGAAAGGAAATTGAAGGACAATCCCTCTTAGCATCTCGCCGTGATTTTGAAAAATACATCAGTACTTCTGAAGAACAAATAAATGATTTATTCAAAAAGGTTAAAGAAAAAAAGGAATCTGACATTCAATTAACCGATAAATTACGAGAAGAAAAGAATGAACTTTTTGAAAAATGGCACAACGATTCTAAACTAGAGTTTGAAAATTTTAAAAATACTTCCGTAACAGATATTTCAGATCTAAAAAAAACGTACAACGAGCTTCTTCGGTTACAAGAGCCCGCGGAGTATTGGAATAAAAGAGCCATACAATTAAAAAAAGAAGGTAATAAATTTTTAACGGTATTCATTGTGTTAGTTGGAGTTGGAGTTCTTTTCTTATATTTTCTTTTATGGCAAACACCTGAAGGAATGTTAAAGAGTTTCTTTAATGAGGATAAAAGTCTGGCTCTGCGTTGGTCTATTGTGTTTATAACGTTTATTTCTTTAATCTTTATTGCTGTGCGTCTTGTTTCCAAGGCTATGTTTAGTGCATTTCATCTTGCACGTGATGCCGAGGAGAGACAACAACTAACCTACGTATATCTCTCATTGCGAAAAGATGCGGCTGTGGATGATAAAGACAAACAATTGATTATGCAATCGCTATTTAGCCGTGCAGATACCGGCCTTTTAAAAGAAGATTCATCGCCAACAATGCCTGGGGGATTAGATAAAATAATAAGATCATAATATGAATCCAAAAAAAAGCAATTGGGAATGGATTGAGCTTGGCAAGATACTTGATATTCAGGGAGGAAGCCAGCCTCCAAAATCAACTTTTAAGTATGTACCTCAAAACGGTTATATTCAACTCTTACAAATACGAGACTTTGGAAAGCGGGGATTACCGACTTACGTTCCAATTAACAAAGTAAGTAAGTTTTGTAAAAAAGAGGATATAATGATAGCTCGTTATGGCGCCTCGTTAGGAAGAATCGTTACAGGATTAGAGGGCGCCTACAATGTTGCGCTCGCAAAAGTCATCGATCCGCAGAATTTATTTGATAAAAAATTTGTTTTTTATCTCTTAAAGACTCCCATTTTTCAGTCACCACTAAAACTTCTTTCTCGCTCTGCACAAAACGGGTTTTCGAAAAGTGAATTAGCAAATATTAAACTACCAGTTCCATCACTTCCCATTCAGAAGAGCATCGTATCCAAAATTGAGGAACTCTTCAGCGAACTTGATAAAGGAGTAGAAAACTTAAAAAACGCGCAGCAACAATTAAGAACTTACCGGCAATCTGTTTTAAAATGGGCTTTTGAAGGAAGGTTGACTAATAAGAATTTAAAGGAGGGAGAGTTACCGAAGGGGTGGCGAATCGTGACTATCACTGAATTAGCAGCGCCAGTTAAACACGCATTAAAAGCTGGTCCATTTGGATCTTCTTTAAAAAAAGAATTTTACACTGAAAAGGGGTTTAAGATTTATGGACAAGAGCAAGTAATTAACAATGATGCTTTTTATGGAAATTATTTTATTAGTAAGGAAAAGTACAACGAACTTTTATCGTGTAAAGTAAAACCTAAAGATATTTTAATTAGTTTAGTTGGCACCGTTGGCAAAGTCTTATTACTCCCTGAAAACTGTGAGGAAGGAATCATAAACCCACGACTTGTGAAGATTTCACTAGATGACAAAAAATACTCGCCAAAATTCTTCAAATATTATTTTGAAAGTTCTGCTGTTAAAGCTTTTTATAAATCTGAAACTCGGGGAACAACAATGGATGTGCTGAATCTGGGTATAATTAAAACCATCCCATTTCCTTTATGTTCGCTTAATGAGCAAACCTTAATAATTAATGAAGTCGAAAACCGTTTAAGTGTTGCCGATAAAATCGAAGAAAATATTAATCAAAGCTTGGAACAGGCTGAGGCATTACGGCAAAGTATATTAAGAAAAGCGTTTGAGGGTGGGCTTGTTTGAAGAAATAAAAGGAATCTTAATTGACAGGAGGGGGCGGTTCCGAAAGCGAATGCTCACCTCTGTAACACTGTGTTTAATAGGGGCAGGTATTTGTATATGGTTCCTTATCCGTTCACTATATTTCGAGAACCATTGGAATCATTCTGGTGATATTAATTATACGATTGCTGGTCAGTTTGGTGACTTCATTGGCGGTTTAGTAGGCACCCTGTTTTCCATAGTAGGTGTAGTTCTTTTGTATGAAACTTTAGCTTTGCAGCGGCACGAGTCCGAAGAAACGAGAAAGGTGCTAGTAAAACAGCAATTTGAAAATACTTTTTTTTCACTGTTAAAGTTATACCAAGATTCTTTATCCAAAATATCGGCCAAATTTATTTTTGAAAATAATCCTGAAATGATATTGACTGGGTTGGACTATTTTGACATCAAACGACAAGAATTGTATAACAATTTTCAGTATTCAAACAGCATTTTAAAAAATAATAAATCGATTCAAAGTGCTTACATTCATTTTTATTTGCAAAATAAAACTCAGTTAAGTATATACTTTAGAACTTTGTATAGAATTTATCGATTTATAGATTCTGCGCCTTTGGACGAAAAATTCAAACTTGAATACTCAAAGATAATACGTGCACAATTAAATGAAGATGAACTTTTTTTTATCTTTTATAATGCGCATAGCGACTTCGGCTCTAAATTCCGACCACTAATTAATAAATATAATATAACAAAGCATTTGCCTTTAATGAGTAAAATTGAATACAAATATTTTTCCGAAAGACTAAATCCAATTGAAAGGAGTGGCGTTGAATTAATATTAGAAGAATTAAGAAAAGATATTCGAAAACGATTCGTAGAAAAAACCGGAAAATATTCATATAGGGAATATCTTGAACAGAAATATAAGTTCATCTTTCGTCATAATGAAAACGAACTTATAATTGAAGTAAATATTAACAAATTAATCGCCTTGAGACCAGTACCTCAAAAAGGATTTGGAATACAGAACTTTGATAATGACGACTTGGAGAAATTGATTCTAACCTTCTTAAAGGATATTTTTCACTACTCGAATTTCTCTGTTTACAATGATGGTCTAAAAATTTCAACACAAATTGAAGACGAAACGGACCTGACTAAAATCAAGTGTAAAGTGGTATTTAAAGATAAACTTGTAATTATTTAATAATGAGCAACAACAACTCTTCAATCGTTTCCAAAATCTGGGCATTCTGCAACACTCTCCGTGACGACGGAGTAGGTTATGGCGATTACCTGGAGCAACTTACCTATATGCTTTTTTTAAAAATGGCGGATGAGTACAGCAAGCCACCGCATAACCGTAAAATGCCAATTCCAAAAGAATTTGCATGGAACACCCTCACATCAAAAAGTGGAGATGAACTGGAAAGGCACTACAATAAATTGCTTCGCACGCTTGCTAAAGAAAAAGGCATACTCGGGCAGATCTTTATTAAAAGCCAGAACAAGATCCAGGATCCAGCAAAACTTTATAAACTCATTGCGCTGATTAATGCCGAAGAATGGGTATTAATGGGCGTAAAAGATAAAGGAGATATTTACGAAGGCCTTTTAGAAAAAAACGCAGAAGACACGAAGAGCGGTGCCGGCCAGTATTTTACACCGCGTGCTTTAATTAAAGCGATGGTAGAATGTTTACGTCCCGAACCAAAGAAAACGATTACCGATCCGGCCTGCGGCACGGGAGGTTTCTTTTTGGCAGCCTATGATTGGATAACAGAAAACCAGGAACTCGATAAAGAGGGCAAGAAGTTTTTAAAGTACAATACTTTTTTCGGCAACGAAATTGTTGCGGGCACAAGAAGGCTGGCCTTAATGAATTTGTTCCTGCACAATATTGGCGATATAGATTCAGATAATTTTATTTCGCCAAACGATGCATTAATAGCGGCACCAACCGCTACTTACGATTACATATTAGCCAATCCTCCATTCGGTAAAAAAAGCAGCATGACCTTTACCAACGAAGATGGCGAACAGGAAAAAGAAGATCTTACTTATAACCGACAGGATTTTTGGGTAACCACAAGTAACAAACAGTTAAACTTTGTACAGCACATAAAGTCTATGCTAAAAACAACGGGCTACGCCGCTGTTGTATTACCCGATAATGTACTGTTCGAAGGTGGCGCGGGAGAAACCGTGCGCAAGAAGTTAATGGAAACTACCGACCTGCATACAATTTTGCGTTTGCCAACGGGCATCTTTTATGCCAATGGAGTAAAAGCAAACGTGCTGTTCTTTGATGGAAAACCTTCCGCTAAAAAACCATGGACGAAAGAAGTCTGGTTTTATGATTACCGTACCAACATACACCATACCCAAAAGAAAAACCCTTTGAAGCTGGAAGACTTGAAGGACTTTATAAAACTGTATAACCCAAAGAACCGCAACAAACGCAAAGAAACCTGGAGCGAGGTTTCGACAGGCTCAACCTCCCCTGAAGGAAAATGGCGTAAGTTTACCTATGAAGAAATTATTGCAAGAGATAAAACATCGTTAGACATTACCTGGTTAAAAGATAAATCATTAGCAGATCTAGATAATCTGCCCGATCCTGATGTATTGGCAAATGAAATTGTAGAAAACCTTGAAGCGGGATTAGAAAGCTTTAGGGCAATTATAAATAGTTTGAATAAGAAGTAATGGATAGTTACCAAACGATTCTTGTTAGCGGAGTAATATTTACAGCTATACTTGGCATTTATAATTTATTTATTAATATAAAAAGTCAGCGCAGAGTTCAGCGCGAACTAGTTTTTAATAAACAATTCGAATTCTTCGTACAACTTTTTGCCCTTATTGCTCTGGTCGAACATGCTATTACCGATTGCTCCGAAGGATATTCTGAATCTGCTATAGCGCATAAAAACCTCTTAACTTACACCCATCAAATGGACTTATTAGTAACAAAAAATGAGTTTATTATTCCAGACCACTTATATAAACCAATTTACGATTTTACTAAACATTGCTGGAATACTGTAGGCATATCAAAAAACAACTCTTCATCTATAAATCGAGATTATGATCTTCAATTTAGTAACCTCACTGTAGACTTACAGGAGGTTATACGAGAATATTTGGGCATCGATAAATTAAGTTCTGAAAATAAAAAATTAGTATATAGTAAATTTTAAAGGTGTACTAAAGGGCTAATCATTAAACGAAAAGACCTTTAAATAAACATACAAGCGTAATCATTAAAGCAAAGACATTTTTTTATCTACCTAAAGAGTTTTTAAGGTTAAATATTGCCTGTTAAGGTTTACTTCTTCATCATAAGGATTTACCTTTTATATGAAATGGTTTATGATTATCCTTAATGGTTTACCAATCCCATCAAATGGCTTAACCATAGTCCTTAAAGGTTTAATGATTAATTAAAACGTCTATTCATTGCCTGTAAAGGTTTACCTTTTACATCAAAAGGTCTATTCATTACCCTTAAAGGTATACCAAAAACATCAAAAGCTTTACCTGCAGAACCTTCAGGTTTACCTTTTTGCTCCAACAGTTTAATATTTTGGTTAAAAGGTTTAATGATCATCCACACTTATACAAAAAAGTAAACCACTTATTATATAAAGCCCGCCACTTATTTATTGTATCGATTTAGAATTGTTAAGCGGGTGTAACGTTTGTGCGCCTCTTTGCGTTATAAATAGCAAACACCCCGTAGCGCTTATTAAAGCCCGGAAATTTTGGTTACGTGTTGCACAGGCGTTCGAACAAAAGGCAAAACCGCTTTACGTTAGTGCAAAATCGCAGCCGGGTTTTTCGCAGCCGGTACTCAACAGAAAAAAATAACCCCCAGTCTGCCCGGGGCAGGCAAAAGGCGAACTAAAAGCAGGTTCAGCTGTCACAGTAAACAATTAAATATCTTTTCAATCATGAACAAGATCTTAAGAGTGGCACTGAATATGAGTCAATTTTCAGTGCCCGATAAAATAAACAAGGCAACAGCTATTGTTGCCGCCATAAGTGCAAACACTTCAACGTTTGCGAGTCCTAACCCAACACTGGCTTCGGTTAACGCCGCCATTGCCACGCTGCAAATCGCCTGGAACAACGCACAGGACGGAGGCAAATCAAAAAAAGCAATTATGCACGATAAAGAAGGCAAGCTTATGAAGCTGCTCATCGACCTTTCGCATTACGTGGAAGGACTGGCCAACGGCGACGAAAGTATTGTGCATTTAGCCGGTATGGATGTAAAGCAAAAACCAATGCCAAAACTTTCCGATTTTGAAGTAATGCAATTGCCCGAAAGCGGTTCGGTAAAATTGCGCGTAAGGGCGCATCCAAACAGCATGTACAAATTTCAGTATTCTGCCGACGGCGAAAACAACTGGATAGACGCCAGGATAACTACGGTTACCAAAGCGGTTATTACAGGATTGCAAGCGGGCGTTAAATACTTTTTCCGTGTTGTGTTTTTAGATAAGGATGGCGAGCATCCAAACACACCGGCTTCGTTGTATGTAAACTAATGGTGTAAAGCTTTGTTGTATGAAGCCCATTGTGGCTAAAACAACATGCGTAACTGATGAGGCTTTTGTTGATGATAAAAACGAAGGCCGGTTTAACCCCCTTCGGAAACGGAGAGGGTTTTTTATTTACCGAATATTGGTTAAGTGAAACAGAAAACTAAAAAGCTTCAATCTGAAACGAAATAAGATCGGAAGAGC
>JAOQAF010000087.1 GCA_025963735.1 Bacteroidota bacterium | reverse complement strand
CGGCATGTGGGCCTTTGCTGTTTATGATAAAGAAAACAATTCCATTTTTGCCGCCAGGGACCGTTTCGGCGTAAAGCCATTTTATTATTACGGCGATAAAAACTTTTTTAGTTTCTGTTCCGAAATTCCGCCCTTGCTCGACCTTCTTCCGCACAATCCACGGCCCGACAATCAAAGTATTTTTGATTTTATGGTGTTTAACCGTACCGATCAAACTGAAAACACTTTTTTTAAGGAGGTAAAAAAATTGCCTCACGGTCATAAGATAAATATTTCCTTAAATGGAGCTGTAATTACCAAATGGTATGACCTTAAACAAAGAGTAAAACAAGCTAAAGGATTTGAGAGCGCCGAAGAGTTCAAAAATTTACTTACCTCGGCAATCACACTCCGTTTACGCAGCGATGTGCCGTTGGGCGTATGTTTAAGCGGGGGTATTGATTCATCGAGTATTGTGTCCACTATGTTACTGGACCCTGCAAATAAAAACATTAATACATTTTCGGCGGTATACCGGAAAGGACAAAGAGGAGATGAGACAGAGTTTATAAATGAATTCAGCAGCACTGTTAAGAATATGAATTTTGTAACTCCTACCGGCGATTCGTTGGAGCAGGACCTTACTGAATTTTTAACCGCGCATGCTGAGCCTATACCAACAACAGGCGCTTACGCGGAATACAAAGTGATGCAGCTGGCGCATGAAAAAGTGGTGGTAACACTCGACGGTCAGGGTGCCGATGAGCAGCTGGGCGGATACCATTATTTTTTCGGCTTTTATTTTAAAGATCTTTTAAAGAAGGGCAAGATTGGTACCCTTAGTTCTGAAGCGGCCAGTTATCTTAAAACTCACAAGAGCCTTTTTGGTTTAAAAACCTTCCTTTATTTTATGCTGCCTGAAAAATTGCGCACCAGTACAAGGGTAGGGGAGAAGGATTATCTTAACAGCAACTTTATAAAACAACATCAAAATACGAATGCTATTGCGGGTAATCTATATGGAGCAGGTTCTCTGAAGGATTCATTCCTTGATCATTTTGAATATAAGCTGGAGCATTTACTAAAATGGGAAGACAGGAACTCCATGCATTTTTCGCTGGAGTCCAGGGTTCCTTTCCTTGACTACAGGCTGGTGGAACGTTCACTTGCAACACCGAGCCACTGGATGATACGGAATGGAATGACCAAGTATATTTTGAGGGAGGCCATGAAAGGTATTTTGCCGGAAAAAATAAGGCTTCGTAAAGATAAAGTTGGTTTTGGCACTCCTGAAGATGAATGGTTCAGACAAAATAACTGGCAGAAGATAGTAGAAGATATTTTAAAAAGTGATTCGTTCAGATCGAGGAAGATTATTGATCCCGCACGCGCGCTTGAAAAATACAGGAAGCATGTTAACAAGGAAATCAATATTTCGAAAGAGATCTGGAAATGGGTCCACCTTGAATTATGGTTCCGGCAGTTTATTGATAGAACAGGTAAAGCATCAAAAAAACAGGTTTGTACGGTTGGTGTATGGGACGAAACAATACCCGGGATTAAGTTTGATGAAAAAGGTGTCTCCAACTACGCGGTGATATTTAAAAACATATCTAAAGATTACCCGAGAGGAAAAAAAGGAGAAGAAACCTGGAAAAAATACGTAAGTGAAATAAAGAAACAGGGAACAAATAAAGAATATGATTGTGTGATAGGTGTGAGTGGCGGTACGGATAGTTCCTACATGTTGCACCTTGCAAAAGCATACGGTTTAAAGCCGCTGGCCGTATACCTTGATAATGGCTGGGCTTCGGAAATTGCAGTGAACAATATTGAGAAAATGACCACTGCCTTAAAAGTTGACCTTGAAACCTATGTGATTGATTATAAAGAAGTGGTTGATGTGCTCCGTTCTTACCTCCAGGCAGGTCTGCCATGGGCAGACTCACCAACAGACATAGCTATAAAAGCCATCCTTTTTAAAAAAGCCGCAAAGCATAACTTGAAACATATATTAATAGGCCACGATTTTAAAACAGAAGGTTTTCAACCTACCGAATGGACTTATAGTGACGCAAAGCAGCTTAAATATTTGGCCCGTAAATTCAGCCACCGAAGTCTTAAGTCTTTTCCAACCCTGTCATTTTCAAAATTTATTTTTCTTTCCTATTTTAAAAAAATTAAATTGGTTAAACCTTTCTTTTATCTCGATTATAATAAAGGTGAAGCTAAAAAACTCCTTACTGAAAAATATGGATGGAAAGATTATGGTGGTCACCATTATGAAAATGTTTTTACAAAGTTCATTATTACCTATTGGCTGCATAAAAAGTTCGGGATCGATAAACGTAAAATAACTTTCTCAGCCCTTATTCTTAATAACGAAATGACAAGAGAAGTTGCCCTGGAGCAACTAAGTAAAAATCCATATAACGACACTGAACTAGAGAAGGATATTGATTATTTATGTAAAAAACTAAATTTTTCAAGAAAAGAATTTATGACATTGTTGAATGCGCCTTGCCACTCATTTATGGATTATCCTTCCTATTATCCCACGATCATTAAATTTAAAAAGCTGGCTTATCCCCTGGTTAAATATTTTTTACCAAGCAAACCCTTGTTTATTTATCAATCGGAAGAAAGAAACCCTGTTAACTAATGAAGATTTTTATTGATATTGGCCACCCGGCCCACGTTCATTACTTCAGGAATTTTATTAAACTAATGATGGCAAAGGGGCACCAGTTCTTTATTTCTTCGCGTGAAAAAGAATGTACGGCTGAATTGCTTGAGAGTTATGGTTTACCCTTTTATTCAAGAGGGAAAGGCCGGAATGGTATAGTTGGTAAACTAATGTACATGTTAAAGGCCGATCGAATGCTTTACCGCAAAGCAAAACAGTTTAAGCCGGATGTTTTTTTGAGTTTTGTTTCGCCTTATGCAGCGCAGGTTGCATGGTTTATGAAAAAACCACACATAACATTTGACGATACCGAGCACGCTAACCTTGCCCGGAAGTTTTATCAGCCTTTTACAAAAACAATATTTACGCCTTATTGTTTTAAAAAAGAACTGGGCTCGCAACAAGTGCGCTTTAATGGTTTTATGGAACTGTGTTACCTTCATCCAACTTATTTTAAACCCGATCCATCCATTTATTCCATTTTAAATCTGGCCCCTGGCGAAGAGTTCGTGTTACTGCGCTTTGTATCATTTAAAGCAAACCACGACATTGGTCAGTCAGGCCTCGACCTTGAAACGAAGAAAAAGATAATAGAGAGGTTAAAAGGAAAATACCGGATCTTTATTTCTTCTGAGGGAAAAATGCCGGAAGAAATGTTGCCGTACAAAATAAATATTCCTGCAAATAGAATGCACGATGTATTAGCCTTTGCTACTTTATTTATTGGCGAAGGGGCCACAATGGCCTCAGAATGTGCCATGATGGGAACCCCGGCTATTTATGTAAACACGCTGGATGCCGGAACTTTGCAGGAACAGGAAAAGCTTGGTCTCATTTATGGTTTTAGAAACTCATCCGGTGTACTGCAAAAAATAGAGGAATTACTGTCACTACCGAATTTAAAAATAGAGTTCGGTAAACGAAGTGCAGACATGCGAAAAAAAATGGTTGATCCAACTGCCATGCTTATCAATTATTTCGGGAAACTTAATCAATGAGGGAGCTTATAATAAACGAGTGTGGACCTGAAGTTTATGACTACATGAATAAATTTGTGGACACTGAAGCTAAATCTACTTTAGTAGTTCGCACGTCTACAGTTTTTAATATTGTAAACAACCCAATTGAGTATGATGTAATCATTAATCTGAAGCGTATGAACGATTTCAGGTTCATTAACAAAGTGCTTGAAGGAATAAATGCTAAATTAAAGAATGGTGATTTATTCATTGCTTGCGTGGAAACTTATGCCGCCAGAAAGAACAAGAAACGTATAAGAAAAGTACCGGTGTTACGAAATATATATTTTGGGATGGAGTTTATTTTCATGCGTGTGTTCCCAAAATTACCGGGTTTTAAAAAGATTTACTTTTTTGCAACCAAAGGCAGGAACAGGGTGCTGTCGAAAGCCGAAGCCTTTGGAAGACTGGCCAGTTGCGGATTTGAAATTTACGACTACGAAAGCTTTGATGGTTTAATGTATATTGTTACAAAAAAAATAAAGCAGCCTGCTTTTAATATGAGTGCCAGTTACGGACCTCTTTATAAGATGCCGCGAATGGGGAAGAACGGGAAGATCATCGGCGTATATAAGTTAAGAACAATGCATCCCTATGCTGAATATTTACAGGATTATGTTTTAAAGATAAATGGCTACGCTGAGAGTGGTAAGCCTGCCAATGATTTCAGACTAACGCCCTGGGGTAAATTTTTAAGGAGGTACTGGCTGGATGAATTGCCGCAACTGCTCAACGTAGTAAAAGGAGAGTTAAAGTTGGTAGGAGTAAGGCCAATTTCGGAACGTTATTATAAAGATATCCCCAGGGATCTTCAGTTATTTAGAAGGCGCTTTAAACCGGGCTGTATTCCACCTTATGTAGCTTTAAACAGAGAGGGTAATGTAGATTCGGTGCTTCAATCAGAAAGAGAATACCTGAAAGAAAAAATGCGTCAACCATATACTACCGATTTAAAGTATTTTTTTAAGGCAATAAGTAATATTGTATTTAAGAGAAAGAGGAGCGCGTAACAGCAAATTAACCACATAGGACACATAGAAGAAAAGCCGCAGATTAGGCTAACCAAATTTGAGTTGAAGCCGCGAATAAACAAACGACACTATGTTTCTATGTCCTCTATGTGGTTTAACTCAATAAATTAGTTACATTTATAACCTTATTATTTAGCCACTTAGATAAAAATGTTTCATATTTTTACCCCCCGTAATTTTTTTATAGCAGCCCTTTGTTTTGTTTGTTTTTCCTGCGTGAACCGCAAAAAGATCGTTTACTTCCAGGGAGACGTGCCTGTTAAGTCAGACACTTTAAAACTTAACTCCCCAAAATTACAAAGTGACGACCTCCTTTCCATTACCGTTATGGGTCTGGATGCGGAAGCGGTAAAGCCCTTTAACCTTTCTACCTATGGCAGTTATTATGGTAAAGAAGTGAATGCTGGTCAGGGCGATCCTGCGCTGGCGGGATATTTGATAGACAGTAAGGGTGAAATTGATTTCCCTGTAATTGGCAAACTAAAGCTCACGGGGTTAAATAGGTCTGAGGCAGCCATATACATATCCTCAAAACTAAAAGATTATGTAAAAGACCCGATGGTAAACCTGCGGATCATGAATTTTAAGATCACCATATTGGGCGATGTAGCACGACCGGCCACTTACACCATACCCAATGAACGCATCACGCTTATTGAAGCGATTGGCCTGGCCGGCGATTTGAACCTGAGCGGTAAAAGAAAAAATGTTCTTGTAATACGGGACATGGACGGTAAAAAAACAGAAACGCGTGTTGACCTTACCAATAACGAAGTGTTTAACAGCGCCGTTTATTATTTAAAGCAAAACGATGTTATTTACGTGGAACATAACCGTGCTAAAAGAAACGCTGCTGGAGTTAACCTGGCTACGGTAAGTGTTCTTGTTTCTTTGACAAGCATTGTAATTACTTTAATCAGCATCCTTACCCGAAAATAATGGAATTAGAACAGTATAATTTTTCGGTTGAAGAGAACCAGGAAAACAGTTTAAAGGATCTTTTATTTAAATACCTGTACCACTGGAAATGGTTTTTGCTAAGCATTGTTATAGCATTGATTGCCGGTCGTTATTATCTAAAATATCAAACGCCTTTATACGAAGTAAATGGTACTATTTTAATTAAAGACGATAAAAAAGGCGAATTATCCGAACTCAGCGCCTTTGAAGATCTTGGCCTTTTAAAGAAAAGTAACAATATTGAAAACGAGATAGAGATCCTTAAATCAAGGGCTCTGATGACGCGTGTAGTAAAGGAATTAAAATTAAACATCCAGTATTTTATAAAAGAAAAACACCTTGAGAGCGAGTTATACAAACATACGCCTGTTATAGTAAATGTTATAAATGGAGACTCAAATCTGTTGAACAAATACGCTTCTTTTTATTTAACAATAGAATCCAAAAATAGCTTCATTTTAAAAAATGAAGAAGGCGAACAAACGGGTAAATATAAATTCGGAGAAATAATTAAGAATGAATTAGGTCGTTTTATCATTACCCTAACAAATGAACCAAATTATTATGAAGGGCAGGATATTCATGTAAGAGTAGCTCCGGTTATAGATGTGGCGGATCAATACCGGTCGGCCTTACAAATCAATCCGGTAAATAAATCGTCAGGAGTTTTAATGCTCACATTACAGGACCCGGTTATTGAAAAGGCAAGTAATATTATTGACGATCTCATCCGCCAACATAATGCAGATGCAATTGCCGATAAGAACCAGGTAAGCAAAAATACTGCTGATTTCATCAATGAGCGGATACAGTTTATTTCACGTGAACTCTCTTCAGTGGAAGGTGAGGCGGAAGATTTTAAGACCAAACATAAACTAACCGATGTGGAATCGGAAGCAAAATTGTTTTTAGAAACCGGCAAAGTAAGCGAGATGAGCTTGCTGGATCTTAACACCCAATTGCAGCTTTCCGATTTTATGAACGAGTACATTCAGAAACATTCTGGAGAGAGTGAATTGCTTCCATCGAATTTAGGTTTATCGGATGCATCACTTTCTTTGCAAATTGCTGATTACAATAAATTGATCCTTGAACGCAACCGTATCTTAAAGAACAGCAGTGAAAAAAATCCGGTGGTTGAAAATATAAATAGCCAATTGCAAGGGATCCGCTCGTCCATAAAAGAAAGTCTGAATAATTACAAAGGAGCCTTACAAATTAAATTGAAGGAGCTGACCAGAAACGATAAAGAGATAAGCGCTAAAATTGGCAGCGTGCCTAAATACGAAAGGGAGTACCGTATTATTCAACGTCAGCAGCAGATAAAAGAAGCCCTGTATTTATACCTTTTACAAAAACGTGAAGAGACAAACATAGCCCTGGCTGTAACAGTAGCTAATTTAAAAGTCATTGATCATGCCTTTAGTAACGGCGCATTAGTAGCCCCTAACAAAAGCAGAATTTATTTATCCGCCTTTCTGATAGGGTTGATTCTGCCTATTGTTGTTCTGATTATTTTAGATCTGTTGGATACAAAAGTGCATGGTAAAAAAGACACTGATTTTGTAAAGCTGCCTTACCTGGGCGATATTCCACTAACAAGTTCAAAAAGCAAATTGGTAGTTCTTGAAAAAGATCGCTCAAACATTGCCGAGGCCTTCCGTTTATTGCGAACCAACGTGGAATTTATAACCAATAAAAGTGTGGGAGAGAACCGCACTGTTTTTGTTACGTCTACAATTGGTAAAGAAGGTAAATCGTTTATTGCTTTAAATCTGGCAGCTTCTTTTGCCTTGTCAGGTAAAAAAACCTTACTAATAGGAACGGATTTACGGGTACCAAAAATATTAGCCTATTTAAATTTAGCCGATAAAAAAGGTCTTACCAATTATGTAATGGACCAGGACTTAAGCATTAACGATATTGTATTTCAGATACCGGAGTTTAAAGATTTATCTATTTTGCCTTCGGGCCCTATACCCCCAAATCCTGCAGAATTGTTAATGAATCCGCGGATAAAAGATTTATTTGAAATAGTAAAAAGAGAATACGATTATGTGATTGTTGATACCGCCCCTGTGGGTTTAGTGGCGGATACTCTATTAATAAGTGGTTGCGCTGATTGTACGGTGTTTGTGGCCCGCGCCAATTACCTGGATAAACGCATGCTGCGGATTGCTGAAACTTTAAATAAAGAAAAGCGTTTGCCTAACATGGCAGTACTGATTAACGGCGCCGATGCACATAGCGGCTATGGTTACGGGTATGGCTACGGTTACGGTTATGGATATGGTTACGATAATACAACAGATTTACCGTGGTGGAAAAAGATTTTTCAAAAAGCTACGGCTTAAATATTTTATTTTTAATAATATGAAGACGCCCTTACCTTTTCAGGTGAGGGTTTTTTGTTGAATGGAAAATAAGATTCCTTCGCTTCTTACGTCGCTCGGAATGACGGCTTTTTTCATCGTCATCGCGAGGCAGTAAAGAATAATAAAGCCGAAGCGATCTTACACCGAAACGGAGATTCCTTCGCTCCTTAAGTCGCTCGGAATGACGGGGAGGCAGGGGAGTCATCGCGAGGCTTACAAACGATTTATCAGGCCGACGCGATCTCAACTCTGAAGTATAGATTCTTTCGCTCCTCACGTCGCTCGGACGATATGTACGATTGCCCTCAAGACAAGATGCGAAGAGTGACCCTGTAGCATAAAATCAACACAGAATCAAGGTTTCAAAGTAATTTAATATTTAGCCTTTCTTTTTGCTTAACCAAAAAGAAACAAAAAGTCAAGGCTTCAAAGACTTCCTTAATTTGTTTATTGCGGCTTTCTCTGTGTCGCCAGCGAACTCGTCCATACAAGATTCACATGGACTCAAACAGCGCCGGCTCTTATCAATTTTAAATGGAAGGGCGCCTAAATAGACTTATTGAATTAAATTTAAAAATTGACGGGGTGGAGAAAGCCTCACAACAAATTTGACGGAATTCTTTGAGGCCGAAGCAGAGCTTCCTTCGCTCCTTAGGTCGCTTGGAATGACGGCTTTTTTCATCCGTCTTCGCGAGGCATTGTACAGAATAATGAGGCCGAAGCGATCTTACACCGAAATAGAGATTCCTTCGCTCCTCACGTCGCTCGGACGATATGTACAATTGCCCTCAAGACAAGATGCGCAGAATGACGCTGCAGCATAAAATCAACACAAAATCAAGGTTTCAAAGTAATTTAATATTTAGCCTTTCTTTTTGCTTAACCAAAAAGAAACAAAAAGTCAAGGCTTCAAAGACTTCCTTAATTTGTTTGTTGCGGCTTTCTCTGTGTCGCCAGCGAACTCGTCCATACAAGATTCACATGGACTCAAACAGCGCCGGCTCTTATCAATTTTTAAATGGCAGGGCGCCTAAATAGACTTATTGAATTAAATTTAAAAATTGACGGGGTGGAGAAAGCCTCACAACAAATTTGACGGAATTCTTTGAGGCCGAAACGGAAATTCCTTCGCTCCTTTGGGTCGTTCGGAATGATAGGACACCGTCTTCGCAAGGCACAAACAATAATATAATTAGGCCGAAGCGATCTTACACCCAATAGAGATTCCTTCGCTCCTTAAGTCGCTCGGAATGACGGCTTTTTTCATCGTCATCGCGAGGCAACAATAGTATATTTAGGCCGAAGCGATCTTACACCCAAACGGAGATTCCTTCTCTCCTTACGTGTCGCTCGGAATGACGTGGTGATAAGTAATGGGGGCCTCAAAGTATTCCTTCAGGTTTGTGTTTAAATTTTTCACCCCGGAATTTTAAAAATTATAGCATGTATCGCATATATGCATCGCTCCATTTTTTAAAATTTATTCGAGCCGGCGCTGTTTGAGGCCCACCGTGATAATTATATGGGCCGAGTTCGTCGGTGACAAAGAAAAAATTTAAACTACAAATCAAGGAAGACTTTGTAGCCTTGATTTTTTGTGGATTTTACCCTGAGCCTGCGGAAGGGTTTTCATCAAGGAAAAAGAAAGGAAATTAGATTCCTTCGCTCCTTAAGTCGCTCGGAATGACGGCTTTTTCGTCGTCATCGTGAAGCAGTAAAGTATAATAAAGCCGAAGCGATCTTACACCGAAACGGAGATTCCTTCGCTCCTTAAGTCGCTCGGAATGACGGCTTTTTCATCGTCATCGCGAGGTACTCTGCGTTCTTCGCGAAACCTTTGCGAAGCTCTGCGAGAAAGAATGAAACTCCAAATTACTTCTTCACCTTAATCTCCACCCTGCGGTTCTTAGCCCTGCCTTCCTCTGTATCATTAGATGCCAGCGGCTGTGTGGCGCTAAACCATTGACAGGATATATTAGAAGCTTTAACCCCTTTAGAAATCAGGTAATTTTTTACTGCCATAGCACGACTTTTTGATAAGGCTTCGTTTTTAGCTTCCGTACCGGTATTATCACTGTGACCAATAATATTAAACTTAAGTGTTTTATTTCCTTTAATTTGAATAATGGCTTCTTCCAGGGCAGCATGCGCTGTTTCATCAATAGCGGAGTTATTAATTTTAAAAGGAATATTTTTTAAATATTGTCCGTTTTTTGTTGGATCCTTTAACAGATCGTCGGAATCAGAATTTTTTGCGGCTGAATTATTTTTAAGATCATTGTATTTTTTTTCAAGGTCGTTATACTTTACCTGCAACGAATCATAATTTCCTTTACAAGCCTTTGCAACGGTATTTTCTTCCTGTAATTTTTTATAATTTTCTTTTATTGCTTTTAATTTCATAACCGGGTCAGGATCGCCGATTGTGTTTAACTGCGCTTTATCTGAATCAAGTACCTTGTATTCAAAAGAACCGTCGGCACTTTTATCTATGGTCTTTACAATTTTACCGGTGCAATCGGTAATAATAATTTTATCTGACTTGATTGTTTTTGCGGCCTCTTTATTTAAACGTAAACTGTAGTTTTTAGCAGGATCAATACCCGGAAAACTAAAATGACCCTTCTCATTTGTCTTTTGGGTTAACACTTCGCCTGCTTCAATTACCAGATCAATTGCCATCCCGCTAAGAGCGAAGCTTTGTTTCCCCAGGCCCGCTAAATTTCCGCAAACGGTAATACCATGACTCGCATCACCTGTAAAAAACATGGCTTTATCCATGGAGGATAGCTCGGCTGTTAAACCGGAATCTCTTCTTTCTAATTGATAGATAAAGTCAGATATATTTATGACACGCTGATCTGAATAAACGGTTTGAGAACTTACATTAAACGAAAAGGATGTAAACGCCGATAAAATGAATAATTGCTTCATAATTAAAATATTGTATTTAAATGTGCGCGGGCAGCTTTAAGTCGTCTGCTGTTACCTGAAAATTTAACCAGAACACATACGGAATGCTGGGTATAGTTAGAACCGCTTTTATAAATGGGAGATAGCAAACCAAGCTTACCCGTAGCTTGTAAATTAATCCCTATAAATTCATCAAGAACCCATATGGTGGCACCGAACCCTGCATTTAGAGTAGGCACAGAAGTGTATTTGGTTGTAGCACGGTGTGTATAACCACCCCCAATTAAAAGGTAGGGCTCAATTCTGTATTTCCGTGTAAGCAGGTACTTGCCGTTAAGATCAATGGAATAAAAAGATTTATTATCGGTAAGAATTTCGCCGTTAATCTGTTTACCGCCTTTATATATATTGTAGGCAAAGGCAAGTTCAACGTTCCAATTATAATAACATTCTTTTTCAACAGAAACTTTAGTAGGGTAGGGCAATATGTTCCAGGATTTTTTTACGTCGAATAAATCTTTAAAAGGTTTTCCATCGTCATCTACCACGTGCCAACCCACCTGCACACGCCAGGGAGTCTTGGTTATAAAGTACCTGAAACCTAATTTTTCCTGCGGAGCTTTAAAGAGGGGATGAATGTTTTGTGCACTGAGATTAAAACTGATGAGCAGCAAAAAACAATTTAATAAAACGAATTTTAGATATTTCATGGGGGTTACAAAACCCGAATGTAGTAATTTCGCTTAATAAGTGGAAATTTTACCACAAAAATTTAAATGTATGCTTAAAAACTTTTAACCTTTTGGATAAAGTTTACATACCCTTTAAAATACGGCGTTGATTTTTGTGATGTAAACTTATGCCCTCAGTAAGCTGGTAAATGATACCAAAGTTGTATTGAGTATAATTGGTGGGCGTGCGAAAGAAAGGTCCTGCCAGGCCGAACTTTGCCATAACTTCCAGGTTAACACCAAAGCCTTTATAAATCCAGGAGTGTAAACCTAAACCAATGTTGTAAGTAGCAGCACCGCCGAATCTGGGTGTATTACGGTATGTGTAACCAAAGCCTGTGGTGGCATATGGGTCAAAAACAGGCGTAGCGAAATTAAATAACTTAGTATTGATGTCATACAATTCGCAGAAATTATATTTTCCGTTCAAATCAAAAGACATGAAATTAGTAGTGGTGGCATTCGGTATCTCGCTGTTAATTAATTTCCCTGCCTTGTACTTATTATAAGCGAAATTGAAAACAAAACTAAAGCCCTTGTCATAAAATTTTTCAACCCTTACAGTTGTTGGATACCCTTGTATGTTCCATGAGTTATGGGCATCGAACCCTTTTTTCCAGGGTTTACCGTTATCATCAACAATATTCCAGCCCAAACCAAATACCCAGGGCGATTCAGCAAGTTTTTGCATAGCCGTGGCCCAGCCTTTTTTAAAGTTCTTCGCAAATTGTGCCTCTGAAGTGCTTACAGTAAATATCAGGAAGAAATTGATTAAAAGTATGGTTTTTTTCATTGAATAGATGTAATGTAAATGTTATGCAAATTAACACAATTTATGGACATGACAAAAATATTAATCAGTCGATTGTATTTAATAAGGAACATTTTTTTGTTAATACCAGTATACAAAAAAGTTGCCAGCTGGGTTTCAGGGAGAATTGTTCATGCGTTTTGACGTGAGGTTTGCAAATGTGGATCATCACGTAAATTTTTCTCGTAGATGACGTAAAGGAAGCAAAAGATTTTTCAGATTTAGTTTCTCGCAGAGAAGCACTGCTCTATCAATTGGTTGAAGGAAGGATTTGAGAGATAAGATACCTCCTAAAGTCGGTATGACAAAATGTGGTTCCCTTCGACATACGCTCAGAGCGATCGGAGAGTACATTCAAGTCAAAATAATTAAGTTGAGTCCGTTCTGTGTTCGAGATGACACCAACATGGGCTACGAGATTCCTTCACTCCTTTGGTCGCTCGAATGACGGCTGTAATCCGTCATAACGAGGCAAAAGTAAAGTATAATAAGGCCGAAGCGATCTCATCCGAAGTAGAGATTCCTTCGCTCCTTTGGTTGCTCGGAATAACGGTTGTAATCCGTCATCGCGAGGCAAAAGTAAAGTATAATAAGGCCGAAGCGATCTCATCTCCGAAGTAGAGATTCCTTCGCTCCTTTGGTCCCTCGGAATGACGGGATGCCGTCTTCGCAAGGCATTGTACAGAAAAAGGAGGCCGAAGCGATCTCATCTCCGAAGCAGAGATTCCTTCACTCCTTTGGTCGCTCGGAATGACAGTTTTAATCCGTCTTCGCGAGGCATTGTACAGCAAAATGAGGCCGAAGCGATCTCACTCCAAAGTGTCGATTTCTTCACTCCTCCGAATGACTTTAAGCGAAGCGAAAGAAAAAAAACGAGCCGATTAGTGAAATGTTAATAAGAAAAGAGGCTTAATTAAAATAAAGATCTAGCAGACCGGGAGGCCTATCAAATATCAATCCAATAAAGACTATCAAAGAAATAAAATGTAAATAATCCGATCCTTATTTCAAGGATCGGACACTTGGTCTTTAGTAAGAAAATGTTTGAAAGTGCACAGGAAACCTGTGACTAGATTTTATTAACGTTTACCGCGTTTAAACCTTTTTTACCTTCTTGAATTTCGAATTGTACTCTGTCGTTTTCACCAACATTTCCTTTTAAATCGTTAGCATGTACAAAAATCTCCTCTTTGGTATCGTCAACTATTATAAATCCGTAACCTTTAGACTGATTGAAAAATTTTACTGTTCCTGTTTTCATAAATTAAATTTGTTGCGGTAAAGATACAATACTTTTACATATAATTAGCATAAAATCTTTAATAATAATTTATTTTTTTTAAAAGCAATATAAAAGGGGCATAATAATTGCATAATTTAGCATAAGCAATTGAAAATGAAATTACTCCGTAAACATACTCTTATTTACATATCCCTTCTGGTGTATGTGGTTTCAGTATGCGGTGTAACCATTAACAAGCATTTTTGCGGCGGCGAACTGGAATCTGTTTCATTAATCAAACAAAATTCCTGCTGTGGTGAAGAAACACAAGATGAACCTTCTGACTGCTGTCAGGATGAAACGCTGCATCTTTCAAATAAAACCGAAAGCATTACTAATAACGTAATTTTTAATATTCAATCCTTTTATCAAACTCCGATTGCTATTTTACATTCATTCCTATTTCATCCATGCCTTTTAAATCAGTATAATACCCCGGTAAAGAGCGGGGTTCCTTTCGTGCGTATTACTGACCCCAGCTCCATCATGGTATTCAGAATCTGATCATACTCTTTTTTCAGTTACGCCACATTCATATTAAATCAACAATAATGTCGTTTAAGACGTTATAATTATCATTAAAAAATTACAGCATGAAACTCATATTAAAAATAACAATCCTATTATTATTTATTTCCAATTATACTTTTGGCCAACATACAATTAAAACCGTTACGTTTACTGTTGCAGGGGTTTGCGGTGAATGCAAAGAACAAATTGAAAACGCCGCGGATATTAAGGGCGTTAAAAAATGTACCTGGGATAAAAAATCAAAAATAGCTACAGTGCTTTTGGATGAAAAGAAAGTGACACAATCACAGGTTGAAAAAGCGATTTCTCACGCGGGTTACGATACCGAGCATGAAAAAGGCGATGAAAAGGCTTATAAAAAGCTTCCCGAGTGTTGTCATTATAAAGATCCGGCTAACCAAAAGCAATAATTTATTTTTGTATGTTCACTAATAAATGGATGTTTGGTCTTCTGGCCATTGCATTGCCTTTTCTTACACGTGGCCAGCTGAATGGTCGTTTAGTGGAGATAAGCGGTAAAGATACTTCCGCCATCGCTGGCGCTACTTTGTTTTGGAAAAACACGAGTATTTCTTCTTCAACAGATAGCAGCGGTAAGTTTACTATTGCCTTGCCGCCTGTACCCACAAAATTGCTTGTCTCTTACATTGGCTTTCAAACCGATTCTTTATCCGTTAAGCCGGATACTAAATTTTTACTGATTGGTTTAAAAACAGAGAATCAATTAAAAGAAATTGAAATTATTTTTGAAAGACAAAGTACTGAATTAAGTTATTTAAACCCCATTAAACTCGAAACGTTAACAGAGCGCTCTCTTATGAAAGCGGCCTGCTGCAACTTAAGCGAGAGTTTTGAAACTAACCCCAGCGTTGATGTAAATTTTGCTGATGCAGTAAGTGGGGCCAAACAAATTCAACTGCTTGGGCTCTCCGGTCAATATGCGCAAATAACAAAAGAGAACATGCCTTACCTGCGTGGACTTGCCAATAGTTATGGTTTAAGTTTTATTCCCGGAACATGGATCCATTCCATACAACTTGGTAAAGGCGCAGGTTCAGTAATAAATGGCTATGAAAGTTTTACAGGACAAATTAATACCGAACTGCAAAAGCCCGAAGACACTGAAAAATTAAGTTTTAATACCTACGTTAATGAAAATTTGCGTAACGAATATAATCTGAATCTTTCACGAAGGTTTAATCCTAAATTTTCGGCAGCTGTTCTCTCACACTTAAATTCCAACCCACTAAAACAAGATAAAAATAACGATGGCTTCCTCGATATTCCAACCGGTCAACAGCAGAACATACTTACTAAGTTTGCCTACAGTTCCGGTAAAAAATTTGAAGCTCAATTTGGCGGTGGTTTTTTAAACGACAGCAGAGCAGGGGGGCAGGACAAACTTTTTATTAAAAATTATAATGACACCACTCAATTATATCATTTAAACATTGATAATAAAAAATGGGAAGTGTACAGTAAAACAGGATTTGTATTTCCTAAGAAACCCGGCACCTCCACCGGTTTACAGCTTTCCTATTTAGATCACGATCTTTCAAATAACAATTCAAGGAATACGTATACCGGTAATCAAAAAACGTTTTATGCCAACTTTATTTTTCAGGGCATCATAAATAATACCAATCATACATATAGAACAGGGGCTAGCTTTTTGAATGATCAGGTTACAGAAAAGTTCAACAGCAATCATTACCTGCGAACAGAACAGGTGCCCGGAGTGTTTGGCGAATATGCTTTTTCATATAAAACAACTTTTAATCTGGTGGCCGGCCTTCGCGGCGATTACCATAACTACTATGGTTTTTTTATGACCCCCCGCGTTCATATGCGGTTTGGTTTTAATGAAAACCACACTGTTTTAAGATTAAGCGCCGGAAAAGCTTTACGTACTTCTTCTATTTTCAGTGATAACATGCAGCTCATGGCCTCTAACAGACAATGGGTTATTGGCGCTTCCGATTTTTATATGCCTTATGGGCTTAACCCTGAAACAGCCTGGAATTACGGTTTTAATTTCACGCAAAAGTTTCATTTAAATTACAGAGAAGCTTATGTAACCATTGATGTGTACCGAACCGACTTTACAAATCAGGTTATTGTTGATCTTGATAAAAGCGCTCAGGAAGTAAATATCTATAATCTGCATGGGCAATCTTATTCAAACACCGCACAGATAGAATTTAACTGGGAAATTAGAAAGCGTCTTTTTGTAAAAACTGCGTATCGTTTTGTTGATAACCGGCAAACCTATTCAGGCAAGCTTCTTGAAAAACCCTTTGTTTCCAGACATCGGGCTTTTATTAATATTGAATACACAACAAGAAATAAAAAATGGATGTTTGATGCCACCTGTCAGTATAACGGACAAAAGCGTATTCCTGACACTCAGACTAATCCCGATGAATTTAAAGTCGCAGCCTATTCACCCGATTTTTATAATGTTTTATCTCAAATTACTTATCTCACAAAAATAAATAAAGCAGACTTTAATATTTATATAGGAGTTGAAAATGCATTGAATTACAAACAATCAAACCCCATTATTTCTGCCGGCGATCCGTTTGGAAAGTTCTTTGATGCAAGCATGGTGTGGGGGCCTGTTTATGGCCGAATGCTGTATGGGGGGCTAAGATTTAAAATAAAATAACCGTTAAAAAAGAGACGTTATACCATAAAAAAAAATAAAGGTTTCGAAGAAAAGAGTTGGATTCAGACAAGTTTGGTGGTAAAATTGAGTAACGCCGTGCTAGGAAAAATTTGATTTCTTTTGACTGAAATTTTAAAGCATATTAAACCACCAAGTATTTTAATCGTTGATGACGATAAAGACGATCAGTTTTTTTTAACTACGGCTATTCATGAAGTTGTTCCCGATGCGGAGGTGAAGTCTTTTTTTGACGGGATTGAAGTAATGGCTTATTTATATAACCGCGAGAGAATACCGGATCTTATTTTTCTGGATCTTAACATGAGTAAAATGAATGGCAGATCAACGGTAAGAATGATAAAACAGGATGAAGTTCTTTTTAAAATTCCCGTAATAATTTTAACAACAAGTTCTCATTTATCAGACAGGTTAGATTTAACAGACCTTGGAGCGGATGATTTTTACACAAAACCCGTTGCGGATGAAGAGCTGAAACGGATTGTTGAAAAAGTTAAAAACAGATGGCTGGCTTAACGAATGGTGGCTGATGCTCTCGAAAGTACTCTCAGGTGACATAACGGGTGCCTGAGGCTCCCGAAGGCACAATCAGATTGCTTCGTCGTTCCTCCTCGCAAAGACGGAGTAGGCACGCATTGTCATTGTGAGCCGCATTCAACAGATATTACCGGCGGCGTGGCAATCTCTAAACGGTGATTAGTGGACAGGGCTTCTGGTTATTAGATTGCTTCCTCGTTCCCCTCGCAAAGACGGAGTAGGCCCGCATTGTCATTGCGAGCCGCATTCAACAGATATTACCGGCGGCGTGGCAATCTCTAAACGGTGATTAGTGGACAGGGCTTCTGGTTATTAGATTGCTTCGTCGTTCCTCCTCGCAAAGACGGAGTAGGCCCGCATTGTCATTGCGGCCGCATTAACCAGGTCCTGTTGGGCGCGGCAATCTCTTTTGCATTACGTTGCCTGAGGCTCTTGAAGGCCATGTGTTAAGGGTTTTGAGAAAGATTGCTTCGGCTTCAATATTTTCAACTAAGCCTTGCAAAGACGGATTACATAATCAGGGATCTTACGCACAATCGATAGGATCTCGATAAAGTCAGGCACCTCTTGTTGAACCCGGCATCTCGAAGGTTCCACCTCACAGGTTCCTGAGGCTCTCGAAGGCACAGAATTAATTAATTGTTTTTGGTGGAGATTGCTTCGGCTGCGATAATTTTTATAAAGCCTCGCAAAGACGGTGATGAGAATGCGGTAATCCTAAAACCCCCGTTTGCTTCTGTATTTTTCCTCAAGCCTGCGTTTCTTCTCCTGGCGACGTTTTCCGCCCAATTGTTCTTTGGAGTTTTTTGCTTTTTTCTCGTGAAAGGCACCCGTTGGTGTTACTATTTTTTTTGCCTTCTTTAAATTTTTATCACGTGTTACAGGCATTTCATCTTTTGTAAGTTCTTCCGAGGTTTCCACTGCATCCGGAAGGTCAAGCATGGTGATCTTTTTATTCATTAAAGCTTCAATGGCAACTTTCATCTCTTCATCCTTTTCAGTAATAAAGCTGATGGCAGTTCCCGCCTTCTCGGCGCGACCCGTTCTTCCGATCCTGTGGATGTATACATCGGCAACGGAAGGAATATCAAAGTTTATAACGTGAGTAACGTTCTGAAGATCCAATCCCCGGGCTATTACATCGGTAGCTATCAGCAAACGAAACGTGCCGTTCTGAAATTGTTTAATGGCATTAAAGCGATGTGGTTGAGATTTGTTGGAATGAATAACGCCAATCTCCTGTTCAAATTCTGCCAACTCTGCTTCAATATCATCGGCTATCTTTTTATTTTTTACAAATAACAGCACTTTTGTAAAATCTTTCTCATGAGTGAGAAGCCATTTCAACAGATCAATCTTTGTATAAAAGTTAGGAACGTTATATGCCTGCTGTATAATTTTTGCGAGTGGGGTTCCTCTTGTAATCAGTTCAATGTATTCAGGTTTATTAAAATATTTCTGAATTAAACCTTCCACTTCTTCCGGTAAAGTGGCCGAAAATAAAATATTCTGTCTTTTTGGAGGAAGTATTTCAAGAATCTGTTTCAATTGCGCCCTGAAACCCAGGTTAAGCATTTCATCCACTTCATCAATAACCAGTTTTTTTATATTGGAGAGCTGAAGGGTACGGCTGAGTGTGAGATCAATCAACCTTCCGGGAGTGGCCACCAGAATATCAATACCATCATACACCAGCTGTTTTTGGGTGTTAATGTTGGAAGCCCCGTAAACTCCCAGGCAGCGAATGGTCATGTATCTGGTGAGCTTTTCAATTTCGCCGGTAACCTGAGCCACTAATTCGCGGGTAGGCACTACAATCAATATGCGTGGGTGACGTTGTTCTGAAAAGGTTAACTGACGCAGGATAGGTAATAAATAAGCAAATGTTTTTCCGGTTCCGGTTTGAGCAATCCCAACAGCATCAACACCCGACATTAGAACTGGAAGGGCCTTTTCCTGAATTGGGGTTGCGGTTTCAAAGCCAATGTCATTCAACGCTTTTAATAAAGGTTTTGAAAGGTTCAGGTCATTGAAAGGGATCATTTTTTGAAGGGTTTTTGGCAAAGATAGTTTAAAATCTTTTAATGGTCAGTTCGGGTACAGAAGCATCGTCATGTATGGCATATTAATTGCTTATAAAATTCAATGATAAAACGTGTAATCCAAAGTGTTTTAATTTATATATTATTATTCTCCGGCGCAGATTGTAAGTCTCAAAATTTTGTGTGGTCTGCCGCATCCAATTATACCGGTACTTCCAGTGGAAACTCTTTGTGTACAGATCAGTCGGGTAATGTTTATGTTGCGACGATCATTTTCTGCCAATCAAAATAATTCCAGCTCTTTCTTACAGAAATATACTTCCTCCGGCACACTTGTGTGGGAAAAAATTATAAATGCCAATTCACTTAAATTAATTATAGATCAAAATAATGACTTAATAATTACCGGATGGGATACTTTAGGATATTATATAAGTAAATACAATTCAAGCGGAATACTTAAAAAAAAAACAACCCTAATAAATAATTCCAAAGGAAACATTTTTGATTTAACTGTTGATTTACAAAACAATTATTACATAAGCGGCACTTTTCTTGATACTTTGAATATTTTAAATAAAAACGTGTATAGTCTTACTTCAGGATGGCAAGTATACGTTGCTAAAATTTCAACTTTAGATTCGTGTATATGGTTAAAAGCATCTTCGCACTCTCACGTATATTCTTCTTATTTAAAAACAGATAAAAATTTTAATGTTTTTTTAGCAGGGAGCTATTTGGACACCCTGACAATCGATGCTTTTACCATTGTCGATTCTGGATTCAATAGTTTTTTATATAAGATGAATAGTAATGCTAATGGGCAGTGGATTTACAACATAGGTAGTTCAAATATTTCTGATGAAGTTATAACAGCAATTGATGTTGACCAAGTGGGTAGTATTTACGCAACAGGATCCTATCATAAGCCCCTAGTGATTGGAAATACAATTTTAACTACTACCGGTCAAAATAACCTTGATATATTTTTAATGAAGCTTGATATTAATGGTCAGCCTATATGGGCAACCAAAGCGGGAGGCTTAAATACAGATTACAGCCGGGGTTTAATGGTAAATAAAGGTGGAGATTTATATGTATGCGGCCAATATATTTCGTCCGTCTCCATGGGTAGCCTTTCCCTTAACAGTGTTGCTTCATCAGTTAATTCTGCATGGCCTTGGGAAGCTTTTGTGGTTAAATTTAATTCTTCAGGAACGCCGATTTGGGCAACACAAGGCGATTGTGATTCAGGCGGAGGCGTAGCTGCCAGTAGTCAAATAGCTGTTTACAATTCAGATATTTTTTTAACCGGCAGTTTTTCAGGCACTGTGGACTTTGGCGGGCACCCCCAATCTGTGGGTTCACCAAATATGTTTATTACAAAAATAAATGACGCCACTGCAACCAATCTTAAAGTCGTAAAAGAATACTCCGATAAAATAAATTTATATCCGAATCCAAATTCAGGAATATTTTATTTAGAGGGTATCGACGTAACAAGACCAATTAAGATGAATGTTTTTAACGTTGATGGTACAATCGTGTATACAAATTGCTTTAAGGATCCTCAAAATAAGATGATTATTGATTTAAGAAGTCTACTTCCTGGTATTTATTTTCTTAAAATGACCCAGCACAATTATAAAGAATTTCAAAAAGTTGTGATAACCGATTAGCAAAGGTGAAAATATTTTTTGCCTCTATGACCAGTATATTCTGAATGCGTTTAGTCCCAATCTCTAAGGGTTATACCTGATGTTTTAGTTTAAAGTTATTACACCTTTCCCTTAATTAACAATTAGTTCGATAAATTATATTAACTTAGAAGACTAACATTGAATTTAGCACCAAGCATATAAATTCAGGCAAAGAATCTCCATTTGGAAAACGATTTTAATAAACAACCGGTCATATTTGTAGTAGATGACGATGAGGATGACCTTTTTTTTATAAAGGCTGCTATTTTAAATAATATCCCAAACTGTATGGTAAAGTGCTTTATCCACGGCCGGCAGTTGTTAGATAGTCTCACTGAATATCATAAGGATCTGCCCAACTTTATTTTGATGGACCTTAATATGCCCATTTTAAATGGTAAGGAAACATTAAAACTTCTGCGTAAAAACACTATTACGAGCCAAATTCCTGTAATCATTTTTAGTACCAGCACCAATGCCGGTGAAAAAGCGCACTGCATGCAGTTCGGGGCTGATAACTACCTGAGTAAACCTTCTGCTTCCAATGTTTATGACGAAATTATGCAACGGTTAAAAAGAGATTATATTGACCGTATCGCTATAAGTTAATACCCTGCCTTTGCAGCGTCGTATGCGTTAAAAGTACCAAGTGCTTTCGCTATCAGTTTGTTTTCTCTGTTAATACAAAACACATCACAACTGATAATCAGTAACCTTTTGCCTTTGTGTTCAACCTTTGCTCTAGCTACCAGCTTGTCATCCGGTAATGCCGGCGATAAAAAATTTAATTTATATTCAACGGTACTTACCACTTTGTTTTCTTTATAAACCGCGCTTAATCCCGCAACACCCAAAGCGCTATCCACCAATGAAGATACTACTCCGCCGTGGGCCGCATAAGGCGTGGCCAGATGTTTCTGACCGATAGTCATGCGATACTCCACCACACCTTCTTCAATAATTTCAAAATCCATCCCAAGGAGTTTTCCGTAAAAATTATTCTGAATGTAGTATTCTATTAGAGTAAGAGCCATAAAATTAATTTTTTGGAATAATGATCGTGTCAAAGGAAGGAGCGTAAGCTACAAAGGCGCCAAACACATCGCGGTCGTCATCAAAGGTTCCTTTTACATTTGATGGCGCGCTGAAAGGATTGCTGTTACTGGACTTATTCTGATAATAGGTATTCCAGAAGGTATATTCTTTCTTTCCAATTTTACAAAACTTTACCACTACCGTATCGCCTCTTTTAAAGAAGCCTTGTTCCGGATCATCTCTGTATTGCTGAATTTGGTTAGGCTGCGGACCGCGGTCATAAGAAAAATCAAAGGTCTTTCCATCAATAAATTTATCGTCGAAAGCAGATCCGAAAGGCGCCGCGTAAAACTGATCTTTGGTTAAGCGCTTGGCAAACCAGCGGTAACAGTCGCCCTGACCTGGAGGTTCAGCAAAGCGTTGCCACATAAAACCAAGGCTGTCCTGCTCACCTTTAAAGTAAAGTGTATCAAGTTTGGCCGGTGTTAAAATGGTGGAAGAGGCAGTGTAATTTTTTCCGTTCACTAAAACATTTAATTGGTATGTTTTACCCTGTTGTCCTGTTAATTTAAAGCCAACGTATAAATATCCCTGAGAAGGATCCAGTTCTTTGAGAGTATCTGTTGTAGTACCATCTGAAATGGTAACCAGGGCCCCTTTAATAAATGCTTTTTCGGGAGTTGAAAAATCGAAGTTGCCAAAGTAAGGCACAGAATAAGAAAGAAAAACAATGGCCGGACCGTTAGTTTCAATCGAGGCTTCTACCACCACTTTTTGAGTGTATTCGGGTAGTTTTAACTTTACGTTTTTTCTGCAGCTGAAAAACAGAATAATAAAAAGTATGTAAGATAATTTCTTCATTAAAATTTAAAATTCCACGTTAAACTTGGCAGAATTGGAAACAAAGATACCTGCTTTGCACCCACCTGCAAGGTTCCGTTTGTAAAATCGCCCTTACGGGTTAGGTAAATAAAATAAGGGTTATAACGGTTATAAACATTAAAAACACTTAAAGTAAAACTGTTGCTGAAATTTTTTAACCACTTCATTGTCAGCTTAATACTGGCAGTGTCATTGCCTTGTTGTTCATATTCTTCAATCATGGCCTGTCTTCTTTTTTCAAGTTTTTTGGTACGGTCTGGTGTAAAGGTAATATTCACATCAATGCGGTGATAGGCCGCAAACTGATTTGAATTTCTTAAACCATAATCATTGCTTAAACTTCCTTCATACAGAAAGAAACCGTTCGGAAGTGTGCCGCGGTTGCCCGTTCCGTAAACCCACACCAAACCATAATTCCATTTTTTATTGGCGTCATACGTTAGCACCAATGAAGCATCGTGCCGGCGATCGTATTTTGCAAGAAACTTTTGACCGTAATTAATTTCAGCAAATTGTCGCCAGGTCCACGATAAAGTATAGCCTATCCAACCACTGAATTTGCCCATTCTTTTTTTAAGAAAAAACTCCGCGCCGTAAGCCCACCCTTTTCCGAAAGTAAAAGCATTATCCGGATTATCATACACGTTGTCTGAAGGCTGAGCTCCTTCTTTATATTCAATTTGGTTACTCATGGTTTTATAATACACCTCCACACTTGTTTCAAACATGTTTTCTTTGAAATTTTTAAAGTAACCAAGTGCGTATTGGTTAGATTCCTGCGGCTTGATTAATTCTGTGCAGGGCATCCAAACGTCGGTTGGCAAACTAACCGAAGAAATTGTTGCCAGGTGTATGTATTGAAAGTTTCGCGAATAAGATGCTTTAATGGAAGAACTTGGGTTCAGGGAGTACCTTGCAGAAAGCCTTGGTTCAAGACCGTTATAATTGGCCACCACTTCATTGGCGCGGTAAGTAACTGTATCCACAATTTTGCCGGTGAAATCTTTTTTGTAACGGTTAAACGGACCGATTTGCGTGAAGTTTCCAAAGCGCAGTCCCGCATTAATTTTGAACTTGGAAGTAACCTCCCAATCGTCACTTACATACACTGCGGCATCATGGGCGTACAGCGATATTTTTTTACCCAGGTCAAAAACCGTGCTTCCCTGTTTAGCGCTGGCACTGGTGGGTACAAACACATGATAAATGTAATTGATACCGGCCTTTATATTATGCCTTGAATTTGGAAAATAGTTAAGGTCGTATTTGGCCGTGTAATCGGTTATGCCTGATTTAATAGTGGCTTCAAAATCCTGCTGCTGAGCAATAAAACTAAAATCATAATTGGTAAATACCAGGGCGGCATTTGAAAATAATTTTGAATTAAATATGTGGTTCCACCTCAAACACGCCGAGGCATTGCCCCAGGGGATTTTGGTACTGAAATTATCTTCTTCGCTTTTAAACAAGAATTTATCGCGACCATAATATCCGCTCAGGTAAATACGGTTCTTATCATTAATGATGTAATTGAACTTGGCATTTAAGTCATAAAAGAAATAGGAGGTGCCTTTAAAATCTGACTTCCGGATCCATGGTTTTGCCAGAACATCTATATACGTTCTTCTTGCACTTACTATAAAGGAGCTTTTGCTTTTTACAATTGGCCCTTGAATTGTTATGCGTGAAGCGATGACCCCAATGCCGCCATCTACCTGAAAATTCCGGTTGTTACCGTCTTTCATGGTAATGTCGAGCACTGATGAAAGTCTCCCGCCGTATTGCGCGGGCATTCCACCTTTAATAAGATTTACATTTTTAATAGCGTCGCCGTTAAAAACAGAAAAGAAACCCATTAAATGAGAAGCGTTGTAAATAGGCGCTTCATCCAACAAAATTAAATTCTGATCGGGACCACCGCCGCGTACATAAAACCCGGTATTACCATCACCTGCATTTTTAACGCCCGGTAAAAGCTGAATAGTTTTTAAAATATCCACTTCGCCCATGAAGGCCGGAATTTTTTTTATTTCGGTCATATCGAGGTTAACAGAACCCATTTGAGCATTCTTTACATTTTCATTTCCAGCTTTGGTGGTTACTTCCACTTCCTGTAAATTATTTTCGGCGCTGGAAAATGAAATGTTTAAAGAGGTGTTTTTGTCAAGGATAATTTCCTGGGTAATGGTAGCATAACCCAGGTAGGCTGCAATAAGCGTGTATTTTCCTTTGGGGGCCGATAAGGAAAAGAAACCATACTGATTGGTAGAAGCGGCTTTATTAATTTCTTTAAGAAGAATGGTAGCGCCAACAACCGTTTCGCCATTTTTTGCGTCTTTAATTGTTCCGCTAATGGAAAAATTTTGCCCAAGGAATGAGCTGAAAGCTAAAACAAAAATGATGCAAAGGAATTTTTTCACGCATTACAAAATTAGTGTTTTTGGGCTGGAATGAGGAGGAAATGATTAGAAAATTGGCAGGCTGGTATGACTTACTGACTCTTAAAGCTTGAACCATTTTTTAAAATTGCTCTTAAATTTTTTTCGTGGATAACCAATAAACAAACATCGGGTTTTTCATTTTCCACAATCGGTTCATTCAATTTATATTCCCAGTTATCCCATATTTTTACCGTTTTACTGAAGCTCTCAGCTAATAGAGAAAAAATATATTCTCCAAAGGAATCGGAAATGATAAGGATTTTTGGTTTTGTTGAACCCGGAATTTCTTTTACTTCCTCGTAGCCCCATGGGTATGGAAAATCTTTAACAGGAACGTATTCGGTTTTCTTACCATCTACTGCTAAGGGTTTTTTCTTTCCGGTAAGTACATAATTCACGTCGTGATAATAGTTTAAATCACCAAGTATTCTAACGGTATTACCGGTAGTTGAATCTCTTTCGGTTATTTTATACTCATCTAATGATAGAGGAGTTACTTGCGGCAATTCTTTATTTACCTGTGAAAGGAATTGTTTCATGCTAAAAAATGCACCCATTCTGGACCAATGATTATCTAAGGCATAGTACGTTCTATACTCTTTCTTTTTTTCTTTTAAATTCGAATATAGGTTAACAATGGGAACAGAACTGTTCTTTTCAAGAAAGGCCAAAAGTTCTTCTCCCATGCTTAGTTCTCTCATTTTTAAATTTTCGAACGGAACTTTTTCAGGGTAGATGTTTGGTTTAGCAGGTGCGATTAGGAAATAAAATTTACAATTTCTTTTTGCAAGATAATTTTGACGGTATTCCAATTCTTTTTTAAAGTCATTCAATTCCTTTTGTGTAAGGGGATTTTTACCAGTGTAGGTGTCAAATTCGGGACCTTGTAAAAACAACCAGCCATCATTACCAATTATAACAATATCCGGACAAGGAGATTTTTTAAATACACTTAAATTATAAATGCTGTAGGCTCTTACCATCCTTGAGCGCAGTGAAAAAGTATCGTTGTAAAATTTTTCGTAAGCCGATGGAAAAGGATCAAGGTTTTTGAGGTCTAAATGGGGTTGCGCGGCCAACCTCCGGTTTTCGAAACTCTTAATATCAAGAATGACATGAAGCCTGTCATTCACAAATGGAAAGGAAATGATCAGTAGAAATACTAAAGGTATAAGTGTTATGCGTAACTTCTGAAACTTCATCTTTAAAATTTATAATAGATAAAGGGGTTATAAGTATTAGCAATTAAATACAAAGAGCAAAGAATCAAAATGGTTGCGTAAACTACCATAGAGCCAAGATGGTAAGAAGTGGCAAATACCGCAGCGACCTTGTTATCCTTATATAAAATACGATTAATATACGTTCCAAGAAAATTAAAGAATCCAAAGGAGCCGAGTACGGCAAATACAAAAGCCGTGTAAAGTTCTTTATTCATTAAATTTAAAAACTGACTTAATTGCTGTTCGCCAACTTTAAAATCAAACATTGCTTTCCAATAATTGAGTGCGTAGGCAAGTGTATCGGCTCTGAATAAAACCCATGCGAAAATTACTACAAAAAGCGTGTAAAGATTTGCAAGCGGTTTCCATGACCTTTCAAGTATTTTGTCAAGAAACAATCGTTCTAAAAGTAAAAAGAAGCCGTGGAATAAGCCCCACACCACAAAGCTCCAACTTGCCCCATGCCAAAATCCGGTTAATAAGAAAACCATAATCAGATTAAAATACTGCCTGCTTTTTTTTACACGGTTTCCACCAAGCGGAATATAGACATAATCTCTAAAAAAGGTAGACAGTGAAATATGCCATCTTCTCCAAAATTCTTTAACAGATTTAGCGAGATAAGGAAAGTTGAAGTTTTCCATAAATTCAAAACCAAACATTCTCCCAAGCCCGATAGCCATGTCTGAGTATCCCGCAAAATCGCAATAGATTTGTAGTGTATAACAGATAATGCCAAGCCAGGAATTAAGCGCACTAAGTTGTGAAGGGTCTTGAACAAAAATAGTATCTGCTATTCTGCCAAAGGTATTAGCCAATAACACTTTTTTTGCAAGGCCAATAAGAAACCTTTCCACGCCAGAAGAGAACTTTAACAAAGTATGAGTTCTTTGCGTGAGCTGTTGCCATACGTCGCTATACCTTATAATTGGGCCTGCCACAAGTTGCGAAAACATACTAATATATAAGGCAAGATTAAAAATGTTTCTTTGCGCCACAGTTTTACGGCGATAAATATCTACTAAATAAGATAATGAATGAAAAGTATAAAATGAAATCCCTACGGGTAAAACAATATCGGTTTGAAATATATTACTTTCTGAAAGGGACTCAAGCAACAGGTTAATGTTATGAGTAAAGAAATTGGCATACTTAAATATTCCAAGAATAATAATATTACATGTTACGCCGGTAACCAACCACCAATATCCTGCGCGGCTTTCAATATTTCTTTGAATTAATAGTCCAAACACATAATTAATAATTATTGAACCTATTAATATAGTGGTGAAACTGACACCTCCCCAGGCAAAGAAAATGAGACTACTTAGAAGCAGCCAGTAATTTTTAATTTTCGCCGGTGAAATATAATATCCCAGCAATGTAAATGGAAGAAACAGAAATAGAAATATGGGAGAGCTAAAGAGCATTTGGGTGGTTGAAAAGTAATAAATTAATTGCAATCACTGGAAATTTTCTTAAGCTAAGCGAAGTATATTATTACCAGCCTAAAAAACATAAAAATACACCAGAATTTTATTTATTTGAATATGAACAAAGTAGTTAAATTTGTTAAACTTCACAGTGAAGAAAACGGACTATGAGTTCTGGAAATCTATAACCGGCATACAACGTCTGGAAGCAATCGAGTTTTACGACAAAAACAATGAAATTTACCAATGCCAGCCAACGACTTCAAAGAGTTTGTACAATTATTAAAAAAGCATAAGGGTTACAATAAAATAACCTTAAATCTTCAACTCCCCGGCCAACTCTTTATAATCAATTCCATCAAAATTACCGCTGCTCATCATTAATAAAACTTTATTGGTCCATTTTATGTCTTTCAGGTAATTACATACTTCGCTGCTTTTGGTAAATACAAGCAGATCGCTTCGGTTAAAAGCTTTGTGTACCTGATCTGCTGTTATTTCTTTTAATTTTTTTTGGGCAATGGTATGCGGATTAAAATAAACAATGGCCTCATCTGCAAGATCCATGGAACCTTCGTATTGGTTTAGAAATTCTTCGGTAAGACTGCTGAACGTGTGAAGTTCCATGCAGGCGATAACAAGACGGCCGGTAAATTGTTCCTTCACCGCGTTGGTAGTTGCTTTAAGCTTGGAAGGCGAGTGGGCAAAATCTTTATAAAAGCTAAATCTGTCATTTTTAAAAACAAGTTCCAGTCTTTTTGCCGCGCCTTTAAAAGATTGAATTGCTTCATAAAATTGTTCATTGCTTATTCCAATTTTATTGCAGGCCAGGCGTGCAGCTGTTAAGTTCATTAAATTATGCTTCCCAAAAACAAGTAAAGGAATTGTTATTCCTTCATCAATTAAAGTGGTAATTCCATTTTCTATATGATGACCGGGAACAGAGTAGGGGATCTTATGAATGGAATGGCCCGCGGCATTTTTACAGGTTTCTGCCAGCACTTTATCTTCCGCGCAGTAGATCAGCGTTCCGCCGGGTTCAATGAGGTCGATAAATATTTTGAACTGATCAACATAATTTTCAAATGTTGGAAAAACATTAATGTGATCCCAGGCAATACCACTTAAAACAGCAATATTAGGTTTGTATAAATGAAATTTGGGTCTCCGGTCGATAGGCGAGGCCAGGTATTCATCCCCTTCTATAACGGCAAATTTAGCGCTGTTACTTAACCGAACCATGGTATTAAAACCCTCGAGTTGCGCTCCCACCAGGTAATCTGTTTCTATGTTATGAAAATTCATTACATGTAATATCATGGCGGTGATAGTGGTTTTACCATGACTTCCTCCAATAACTATTCGGGTTTTATCTTTGGTGGCCTCGTAAATATATTCGGGATAAGAATAAATTTTCAACCCTAATTCTTTAGCACGGATAAGTTCGGGATTATCGGCCCTCGCGTGCATGCCTAGTATAATGGAGTCAATGTCTTTGGTAATTTTTTCAGGAAACCAGCCCACCTCCGCGGGTAAGATTCCTGCCGAGGCCAGCCGGCTTTTGCTGGGTTCATTAATCTCATCGTCGCTTCCGCTAACTTCAAACCCTTTTTCATGTAATGACAGGGCCATGTTGTGCATGGCGCTTCCGCCGATTGCTATGAGGTGAACTCTTTTATTCATAAGATGCATTTTGTGTAAAGTAAATTTAATTATGCTTTCGCTTAAATACAATAGTCTTCTTATTTTGCACACTGCTTTTTTAATAAATGGTCCGGTGGATTTATTATCTTTGATTACTATGCGAAAAATACTTACAGCCCTTGTTTTTGTCCCGCTTCTATTAGCTTCTCAGATCCCTGCCGGATATTATAATTCCGCTCAGGGTCTTTCCGGTAATAATCTTAAAATTGCCCTTCATAATATTATTAAAAATAATTCAGTAGTTTCTTATAACGGCTTGTGGTCGGCTTTTCCAAAGACCGATAAAAAAGCGAATGGTAAAGTTTGGGATATTTACAGTACTGTTCCTGCCGGAACTCCGCCTTATGAATATACCTTTATAACCAATCAATGCGGTAATTATAATTCGGAAGGTGATTGTTATAACCGCGAACACAGCTGGCCGCAGAGTTGGTTCAATGCAACACCGGGGCCTGATTCGGATCTGTTTCATATTTATCCTACCGACGGAAAAGTAAACGGTGTTCGCTCTAATTATCCGTATGGGAATGTGACTTCGGCAAGTTTCACAAGTTTAAACGGCGGCAAGCTGGGTCCCTGTACCAACGCCGGCTATAATCTAACGGTTTTTGAACCAATAAATGAATACAAAGGTGATCTAGCCCGCGGATATTTTTACATGAGCACCCGTTACTATTCTGAGGATGGGGCCTGGTCAACGTCTGATGCTACAAATAAATCCGATATTTTACCATGGCAGTTAAGTGTGTTATTGCAATGGCATCACCAGGATCCGGTGAGTTCAAAAGAGATAGCGCGAAATGATTCTATTTATTATAAATTTCAGAACAACCGTAATCCTTTTATTGATAACCCACTCTGGGCCGATAGCATATGGTCAACCACCATTGGTATACATGAAAGGCAGGCAAGGTTAACCCAGGCGTTTAGTTTACTTCCGGTTCCTGCAGGGAATGAGGTTTTTATTATTAATCATTCCCAACCTTCACATGTTAATTACACAATAAGCGACGTGGCCGGCAAAATAATGGCAGAAACCTCTACTGAGTTAAATGATCATCTAAATATTAATATCAGCACTTGGCCTTCGGGAGTTTATTTTGTTACTATCACTGGTTTAAATTCAATATCGCGTCTGAAATTTATTAAGATTTAAGTTAAATCTTATTCATAAAATTGCGAGTTAGGATGAGTATTTAATTAACTTTACTCAATTATTATATTATGACAAAGAAAATTGTAAAAGTTGGAAATATTGAATGTGGTTCAAAGGACCTTTTCCTTATTAGCGGTCCCTGTGTGATAGAGGATGAAAAGATAATGATGGATACGGCTGAGAAGCTGAAGGAAGTAAGCGAACGTTTAAAAATAAAAGTGATTTATAAATCAAGTTTTTTAAAAGACAACAGAAGCAGTTTAAAATATTATGATGGTCCGGGCCTGGAAAAAGGAATGAAAATTTTGGCCAAAGTAAAAGAGCAATTTGGTTTTCCTTTATTAACAGATATACATGAAAGCAGCCAGGCAGCAATTGCAGGAGAAGTTTGTGATGTACTTCAGATCCCTGCATACCTGTGTATGCAAAGCAGTTTACTTGTTGCAGCCGCTAAAACCGGCAAGGTTGTAAATATTAAACACGGTCAGTTTCTGGCGCCGGATAACATGAAGCATCCTTTACAAAAATGCATTGATGCCGGTAATGATAATGTGATACTAACGGAGCGCGGTTACGTTTTTGGATATAATGATCTGATAGTTGACCCGCGGGCTTTTTTCCATATGAATAATCTGGGATACCCGGTAGTTTTTGATGTAACACATTGTGTAAGAAAATATGGAATTCCAAGTTCCGATGCGAAGGGTGGGGCTAAAGAATTTTTACCTGTTCTTTCAAGGGCAGGAGTAGCGAGCGGAGTGGATGGAGTGTTCATTGAAACGCATCCTGATCCTGAAAAAGCGTTATGTGATGCTGCATCGCAGTTATGTGTATACGATCTTGAAGAGTTTTTAAAGCCTCTTATCGAAATTCATAATGTTGTAAGAAAATACTAAGATTGCTAATGTTTGGGATGATTGAAAATCTCTCATTCAGTGAGGTCACTCTGAACGTAGAATCCCGAATATTCCGAACTCTTCTGTCAGTAGGTCACTCTGAGCGTAGTCGAAGAGTGAGCGTAGTCGGAGCGTGGATGCGGTCGAAGGCTGACTTTTAATGTCGAAACAATCCTGTATTAGTTTAAGTGTAGTGATTGTTGGCGAGAACACCAACAAGGGTTGAAAGATCCTGAATATTCCGATACTCTTCTATCAATGAGGTCACTCTGAGCGTAGAATCCCTGATATTCTGATACTCTCTGTCAGTAGGTCACTCTGAGCGTAGTCGAAGAGTGAGCGTAGTCGAAGAGTGAGCGTAGTCGAAGAGTGAGCGTAGTCGAAGAGTGTTCGAAGTAGAAGAGTGAGCGTATTCGAAGAGTGTTCGAAGTAGAAGAGTGTTCGAAGTAAAAGAGTTGGCTGAGTCGAAGGCTTGGCTTTTAATTCAAAATCAAACCATTAGTTTAAGACCAATGCTTTTTGGTGAGAATATCAACCAGGGCTGAAGAAGACAACTATTTGAAATAGATTGCCACACACCGCAAGCAATAACCGTAAACCGAAGTTAAGTTCAAATTAAATTTTTACGGCAATCACGCACACATCATCAATTTGTTCCAGCTCACCTCTCCAGTTTTCAAAAGCAACATTTAGTTTTTCTTTTTGCGACTCCATGGGTTCATGCGCAATGCTTTTAATTATTTCTTCCAGTTGTTTGTATTTGAACTTTTTTCCTTTAGGCCCACCAAACTGATCGGCATAGCCATCTGTGAAAGTATAAATAATGTCGTCTTTTTTTAAATCAATAACCTGGTTATTAAAAGGATGAAGTTCACCGTATTTACCTACAGGCATTTTATCTGCCTTATATTCTTTTAATTGCCCGTCTCTGTATAGCCATAATGGATTATTTGCAGCTGCGAACTCAAGTTTCATATTTGCGAAATCATAAGCGCACAACACACAATCCATACCATCCTTACTTTCTTCTTCACTTCCTTCAGGATTTAAAGATGCAATGATACCATTGCGCATGTTGTCAAGAATCTGGTTAGGATGAACAAGATTTTTTTCAAGAATGGATTCATTCAGGTAAGAAATACCAAGCATACTCATAAAGGCGCCCGGCACTCCGTGTCCTGTACAATCCGCGGTACACATGTAAAAAAGTTCGTTGGGTGAATTGGCAGGTTTATGTGATATGGCATAATAAAAATCGCCGCTTACAATATCCTTAGGTTTATAAAGAATAAAAAAACTTTTTGTGTTGGGGTCGGAAGCTGTTGCGGTTGCAGTCATCGGAGATTATATTTAATTATTTGAAAACATTATAAAATTTATTTTTAATCCTTTACAACTTTAAAGGTTTGAATGCCCTTTTGATTTCTTAAAGCTAAAAAATAAATTCCTTTTACCAAGCTGCTGATGTCAATTTTTTGAATATTCAGAGCATGCTCGTTTAAAACCAGTTTTCCTTCAGTTGAATAAAGAGAAATTTCCTGAATGGTGAAATTACTTTTTATATGGATAAAATTGGTTCCCGGGTTAGGATAAATATTTATTTCACTCTTCCCATTTACTAATGAGTGTTGATTGGTCATAAAAGTGGCGGTACATACACAGGCGGCCATAACGCCTTGCGTAACCCGGTCCTTCGCTGAATTACTTCCTGTATTAAAACCATTTGGAATGCCAATTACCGGCCAGTTATTATTACCCGGGTTATAACATAGAGGTTTTTGCGGATCGGTATAATACAAACTTTTTTCATTTAGCGGTGCGGTTCCTGCCGGTGTTAATACACCCTGTATTTTATTGCCATACTGTAAATGCCCGTTCCCGTTTAGTACATACTGCCCGTAAGGAGAAACAGTGTTGGTGATTTCAAGTCCCAAAAACTGAACAGTATCGCTGGCCGGACCACTATTCATAACCACACCATATAATTCTGAACGGTTGCGGAACAATGTATTATAAGGTCCGTTAATTGAATGAGAATTATCTATCACCGTGTTTTGATTTATGTTTCCTTCACACAAATTAGCGAAGGGATAGTTTCCATGAAAAACAATATCGCCCGAACTGTTAGATGGAAAAGGAAACTGGCTCCAGAAAGGGTTAAATGAATAGTTATAACCGCACACATTACCGTTTGCTCCTGCCTGAAAAAGCATACTATGTCTCAGATTTTGAAAAATATTATTTTCTGCCCTGCATTCATTGGCGCTGAACTGAAATACAATGCCGTAACCTTGTCCGCTACCGCCATAAGCAAAGGCATGATGAAACCAGGAATTGGTAATGTCAATATTTGAACAGCGGTTAAGTTCAACGTGAGCAAAGTTGGTTGAATCGCCTTCGATACCATGAACCCAGCATTGTACCGTTTTATCGAAACTTATTAATGAGGTTTGAAAACTTGTAGCATCGAGCCGTTGAATTTTAAAACATTCCATTCCGATAGCGGTTTTGGGAATAATACGTTTGATAAGAGGTTGTAATGCGAGCTTATAATAAAACCTAAAGGGCGATTGAAATGTTATTTTATTTCCAGCGATGGATTTTATTTGCATGATTTGGCCTAATGAACCGTAGGCCCAGCTATCGTTCATGTAGGCGTTGTCCTTTGTTTGCAGGTAAACCCATTGTCCGGGCTGATACAGAGAAGGATTAAAAACGTTAACCCAATTGCTGTCTCTCACTCCAGGCGATGAAAAACTTGTTGTATCAGTGTTTATCTGAGTTCCCAATATGTTAAAGCAATTATTTAATGTGCCGTTCATATTAAAGCGTAAGTGAGTACTATCGGCTCCGGCACCTTTAAATGTAATGCTGTCACGATTAACAGAAAAAGTATTGGTGAAGCTGTAAACCCCTTTAGGGAAATATATAACCCCACCTTTATTATTTAATGCAGTTATGGCATTAGCCAGTGCGATATTGTTGGCGGCCGAATTGTTGTTGTTGCCTCCAAAGTTCATAATATTTACCGTTTGGGTATAAACCGGCTTCATCCCCTTAAACCCCGCATCTTTCCAGTTAAATGTTTTGATGGAATATTGAGAAAGAAGCCTGGTGCTTAAAAAAATAATGATTACAAAAATAAATTTATGACGCATAAACTAAAGATAATAAAAATTTCATATAATAAAACGCGCGACTAAAGTTACACGCTGTTTATAAAAATAAAGATTGTAACGTTTTTAATTTACGTGTTTATAAGTATAACTCTTAAACTTAAAAACATGAGCAGCGCAAAAGAAACTCCCCGCTCATGATGTCTCTGGTATTAAATTAGAGTAAAAAAAAGGAAATAAAATATTTTTTGAAAATATAAAATATAGTTGCAATAATCAGTGCGAAGAAAGCACGGTAAAAAGTTATTGCGAAATAACCTAAATGTTTTTTAGTTTTTCTAAAAACACTTCTTTGTTTTTTCTAGCCACTTCCGGTTTAGAGTCGTCGGTCATTTGAGCGTACAGTCCTTCATTGCTCACGAGCTTAACCACTTTGGTAAGGTTAACAATATGCGAATTATGACAACGATAAAAAATACGATCACTTAGCAGGCTCTCACATTCTTTTAAGCTTTTAGAAGCTATATGTTTAACATTGTTTTCCAGGTGAAATGTTGTATAACTTCCCCAAGCTTGCAAGCGTATAACTTCGTTTGGTTTAATAAAAATTGTTCCGTCTTTTACTGAAATGGCAATGTTTTTAGGTTCAAGATCAGCCGGCACACTATTAGTGCTGTTTTTAGAAACTATATTGGAAACACAATTTTGTAATTCTTCAATATCAATGGGTTTTAATAAATAATCATTAGCCTTGTTTTTAATTGCTTTTAAGGCATACTCTTCATGGGCGGTAGTAAATACAAGTGAAAACTCCCTGAATAATAATTTTTCAAGAAGTTCAAAGCCGGTCATTTTGGGCATACTTATATCCAAAAAAACAATGTCCGGCCTGTAATCTTCGATCAGACTTAAGCCTTCATAGGCGTCAGTACTTGTTGCTACAACCTTTATACCGGTTGTGTATTTTTCAATTAAAACCTTTAGGGTTTTTATGCCAATCGATTCATCATCGATAATAATGGCCCTAAGCATGTTCATTATTTTTTAATATTGGAATCTTAATTAAAACCTTAGTGCCTGTTTTTTCACCTTTATCATTTTTATCTTATCTAAAATTCCAGTTCATACTTCTCACCTAAAATTTTACTTAAAGTTCTAATCTCTGTTCAATATACCAAATTGTAAGCGAAGGTTTGTCATCAGTAAGATGCTTTTTATCTACTGATCGTTCAACTCTGTTATCTTCTATTATACAAGATATGCTTTTTTCGTCTTGTTTTGTTAGTGCTAAATTCAACATTTTATACCCCGGTTTCATTTACAAGAATAAGAATAAAGAACAACAAATTGTTTTCATAATGGTTGCCTACGAAACAGCATTACTATCTTTTAAAATTATCAAATAAGGAGCTTTATATTAAAGATAGTAAAGTTTCTTTTATCTTTGGCTAAATGGAATTGATTAAAGTTTATAGCAAGGACCATATAAATAATTTTACCCGCAAAAGAGCCAATGAGCAAAAAGTAGGCGAAGTGGTAAAAACCTTTTCAGCCAATTGGAAGCAGGATTTAAAAACCAGTTCCGTTTTATTTGTGATTGTTGGGATTGCAGAAGACATTGGCGTAAGAGCCAACTATGGCAGAGGAGGGGCTCACACTGCATACAAGCCTGCACTTGAAAGTTTTCTTAATCAGCAAGTAAATGACTTTTTAGATTCAGAAAAAATTGCTGTGCTGGGCGAAGTTAAAGTGGATGATTTAATGGAAAGGTCCATTCATTTAAATATTAAAATTGAAAGTGATATTGAACGTTTAAGAGAATTTGTAAGTGAAGTAGATAAGCGTGTAAATGAAGTTGTGCGGTTAATTATTTTAAACGGAAAAATTCCTGTAATTATCGGAGGCGGTCATAATAACTCTTATGGCAACATAAAAGGTGCATCGCTGGCGCTTGAAAAAAAAATAAATGTTATAAATTGTGATCCCCATCTTGATTTTCGACCTTCGGAGGGGCGCCACAGCGGTAATGGGTTTACCTATGCATTTGAAGAAAATTATTTGGAAAGATATTCGGTATTCGGTATGCATGAACAATATAATACAAAGGCAGCACTCGATAAATTTAAAGAACACCCACAGCATTTGTTTTATAATTCATATGAAGGGGTTTTTGTAAGGGAAGAGCTCGACTTTAAAACGGCGTTAAATCAATGCATAGGGTTTGTTAAAGAAAATGAATGTGGTATAGAAATTGATCTTGACGCTATTACCAATGTGCCTTCAAGTGCCAAAACCAGCAGTGGTATTTCGCCAATACAGGCAAGGCAATTTATATTTCAATGCGCTAAAGACTTAAAAGTGCTTTACCTCCACATTGCGGAAGGCGCGCCTGTTTTATCACATATTAAAGCAGATAATAAAACCGGTAAATTAATATCGTACCTCATGACAGATTTTATTAAAGGAGTTAGCCAAGCATCTTTTCAAAATCAGCTTCACTGATAATCTTAACTCCTAAATTCTGCGCCTTTTTTAATTTTTCAGGACCCATGTTGTCTCCTGCCAGTAAGTAAGAAGTTTTGCCACTGATGGATCCTGAATTTTTTCCGCCGTTTTGTTCAATCATTTCTTTTAACTGATCACGGTTATATTTTGTAAATACACCGCTGATAACAAATGTCAGTCCATTGAGTTTGCTTCCTGTATTGGCCATAGCTTCTTCCGAAAGTGAAAATTGAAGACCGGCTTTTTTTAACCGTTCTATAATTTCGCGGTTCTGCGGATTAGCAAAGTGTGATAGAATACTCTCTGCAATTGTTTCTCCAACTTCATCAATAGACACAAGTTCCTCCTTAGTTAAGGAAAGCAGCGCGTCGATGTTTTTTACTTTACGTGCAATTTTTTTTGCGGACGTTTCACCAACATGTCTTATACCTATGGCAAACAAAACACGTTCAAAAGAAACGGTTTTACTTTTTTCAATCCCTTCTATAAGATTTTGAGCGCTTTTCTCGGCCATGCGTTCTAAGGGAAGCAGCTGTTCTTTTTTAAGATCATAAATGTCTGCAATGTTTTTCAGCAGCCCCGCTTCAAAAAGCTGGCTTATGGTTTCACCACCCAAACTATCAATATTCATTGCCTTGCGCGACACAAAATGTTCCATCTTACCTTTTACCTGTGGCGGACAAAAATTTTCATTCGGACAATAATGCTGCGCTTCGCTTTCT
>JAOQAF010000078.1 GCA_025963735.1 Bacteroidota bacterium | reverse complement strand
CGGCATTACTGTTGGCTTTGGCGGGTCATCAGGCTTAGAGTCGCCCATTGTGAGTACGGGCTCGGCCATAGGTTCCAATTATGCGAAGCGTTATAAATTAAATTACAAAGAAAGGACATTATTACTCGCGGCCGGAGCAGCGGGAGGAATTGCGGGTGCTTTTAACGCCCCTATTGCCGGAATTCTTTTTGCCCTTGAAGTATTATTGGTTGATATTAATATAACTGCCTTTATTCCTTTGCTTATTGCATCCGCTTCCGGAGCCCTTATCTCAAAAATAATTCTTCAGGAAAACATACTTCTCAACTTTAAATTAAAACAACCTTTCGATTATTACAATGTGCCATATTACATTTTGCTGGGTTTAATAGCAGGAATGGTTTCCTTGTATCATGTTGGATTATTTGAGAAGGTCGACGCCAGAATGAAAAAAATCCGCTCCATTTATTTTCGCGCTATTATTGGTGGTGTTTCTTTAGCGGTTTTGTTTTTTTTATTTCCAACTCTTTTTGGAGAAGGTTACGAAAGCATTAAATCACTCGCTGACCTGAACTTACCCGAACTTTATAAGAATAGTTTTTTAAAAGGTTTCATTAGCAATAACTGGATGATTCTTGCTTTTGTTGTGTTAACCTTACTTATAAAAGCTATTGCCGTTGGCGTTACTTTAGGCGGAGGAGGTAATGGGGGTAACTTCGCGCCTTCACTTATGGTTGGGGCATATGTGGGTTTTACTTTCGCCTTTCTTTTAAAATTAATGGGATTTCATAACATTCCTCTTACCAATTTTATTCTGGTAAGCATGGCTGGTACGCTATGTGGTGTCTTCCATGCGCCTTTAACCGCTATTTTTCTTATAGCCGAAATTACCGGTGGGTATGAACTGATTATCCCTTTAATGATTGTGTCTTCCATTAGTTATATGGTTGTAAAATATTTTCAGCCCGATTCGCCAGAAGTGCGGAAGTTAAAAAAACTTGGGGCCATTGTTTCCGAAAACCGCGACACCAGTATTTTAGGAAAAATTGATATCAGCACTCTCATTGAAAGAGATTTTATTCCCGTTAGCCCCGATGAAACATTGAGAAGCGTCATTGAAAAAATAAAAAGTTCAAGACGAAATGTTTTTCCTGTGGTAAATAAAACAGGAAAGCTGGTTGGTATTATTAGTCTTGATAATATAAAAAAGGAAATGTTTAATCATGAAATTTATGACAGTGTTTCAGCCAAGGAACTAATGCAAAAACCAGAAACAAAAATCAGAAGTTCAGATGATATTTTTGCGATTATGAAAAAATTTGAGGAGTCAGGACAATGGAATTTACCTGTCACCCTTAAGGGGCAGTACGCCGGGTTCCTTTCTAAATCCAGCATCTTAACTACTTACCGCAGCGAACTGCTCGCTTCGGTTTAATACGTTTATGAAAAAATCAGTTCTGTTTAATGAGTTTTTTCAAAATGAAAAAGCAGGTGGTATTATATTAATAGCATGTTCTGTTCTTTCACTTTTAATTGCCAATTCTGCTTTGGGCCTCGAATATATTTCCATTTTCCAATTTCAGATAGGTAGTTATACTCTTGAGCATCTTATTAATGAAGGCTTAATGACCATCTTCTTTTTATTGATCGGTTTAGAACTTAAGCGGGAAATTAAAGACGGACATCTTTCCACTTTAAAATCTGCCGGTTTGCCTTTGTTTGCAGCGCTTGGTGGCATGCTTGTGCCTGCCTGTATTTATTTTATTTTTAATTATCATATAAAAGGAGCAAACGGTGTTGGTATTCCTATGGCCACTGATATTGCCTTTGCCCTTGCTATGTTGTCTCTGCTTGGCAACAGGGTTCCGGCAGCTTTAAAAGTATTTTTAACCGCATTGGCCGTTATTGATGATTTAGGCGCTATAAGCGTAATTGCTATTTTTTATTCCAAGCAGATATCTTTATTTTATCTTTTAATGTCTTTGATTATATTTTGCCTGCTTTTAGTATTAAACAGGTTAAAATTAAAAACGCTTGTTCCTTATTTAGCAGGCGGTTTGGTTATGTGGTATTGCATGTCTCTTTCCGGAGTTCATTCAACCATAGCGGGTGTATTACTCGCTTTCGCTATTCCTTATTCGGGTTCACAAAAATCAAATCCTTCTTCTTTTTTACAACATGTATTGCATGTTCCTGTTGCATTTCTAATTCTTCCACTTTTTGCTTTGTGCAATACAGCTATTTTGATCTGTGGTAATTTATCTGATATTATATATCAGCCAAATAGCCTGGGAATTATGGCCGGTTTATTAATCGGGAAACCATTGGGTATCTTTTTGTTTAGCTTACTTGGTGTCTCAATTGGAATAAGTACTTTGCCTGCATCCATTCAATGGAAACATATTTTTGGCGCCGGTTTACTTGGAGGCATTGGGTTTACAATGTCTGTATTTATTTCGCAGCTGGCCTTTGATAATGCTACCGGCATTAATAATTCTAAATTAATGGTTATTCTTTCATCGGCTTTGGCGGCTTTAATTGGCTTCTGTTACCAGAAGCTTGCTTTTAGAAAATAAGAGTTACCTCTATTTTTAATTTTTGAAAGATTAGGAAAAATTAATTTCATTCTTTATTTTAATGTAAAATTACATTATGAATTCGCGTCGTAACTTCATAAAAACTTCAGGCTTGTTAACGGCTTCGGCATTTATTATGCCCGGACAAAATTTAGCTGAGTTGAGCGGCCCCGAAGTTCAACTCATTAAACCACCTTCTTTAAAACCAGGCGACACAGTGGCTGTTACTTCACCTGCCGGTGCTATATGGGATGATAAGCAGGTAGAAACATTTGGCGGAATTTTAAAAGGATTTGGATTTAATGTTATTTATGGTCAGACGCTGAAAGAAAAATATGGCTATTTCGCCGGTACTGATGAATTGCGGGCAAAAGAGTTAAACGACTTTTTTGCAAACAAAAAGATAAAAGGGATTTTTTGCATGAAAGGCGGCTGGGGTTGTGCGCGGATTCTTGATAAAATTGGTTACAACATTATTCAGCGAAACCCCAAAGTGTTTGTTGGCTTTAGCGATATTACCGCTCTATTGTTAGCCATTACCGCTAAAACCGGATTGGTTACTTTTCATGGGCCGGTGGGAAATTCAGGCTGGAACGATTTTACAAAAACGGTTTTTATGAACGTGACCATGACACCTAAGGTGTGTAGTTTTCCTGTTAACCCTGCAAGTGAGGATAAACCTTTTACAATTAACAAGGGCAAGGCTACCGGAGAATTAGTTGGTGGAAATCTTACCGTTCTTTCGTCATTAATGGGCAGCAATTTTTTACCGGATTGGAAAAATAAAATTTTATTTCTTGAAGAAGCTAAAGAAGAACCTTATAGTGTCGACCGGATGCTAACGCAACTTAAACTTTCAGGAGTTCTGGATTCTATTTCCGGTTTTATTTTTGGGAAGTGCGCTAAATGCGATGCCGAAGAGCCTTTACGGGCCTTCACTTTTCATGAAGTACTATTGCAACACATTGTCCCCCTTGGTATACCTGCCTTCTATGGCGCCATGATCGGACACATCGAAAATAAACTCACTTTACCTCTTGGCATTAAAGCCACAATTGATGCAGATAAAGGGTCAATTGAACTCATTGAAAATGCTGTTATTTAAACACAATATGTGGCGGTTTAACGTTTTATAAAGGCATACAGACATAATTCTACAAATTGTAGCAACAGCAAACCCTTATCCGGCGTAACTTTAAGCATGTTTGCGATAATAGACATTGAAACCTGCGGCGGAAAGTTTGATTTCGGTAAAGGAAGGATAACGGAAATTTGTATTCTGGTGCACGATGGTCTTCAGGTAATTGATCGTTTTACCACGCTTATAAATCCTGATTGTAACATTACACCTTATTTCACAAAGCTTACCAACATTACAAACGATATGGTGGCCGATGCTCCCCGCTTTCACGAAATAGCAAAAAAAATTATTGAAATGACGGAGGGTTGCATTTTTGTGGCGCATAATGTTGGTTTTGATTATAGTTTTATTAAAAGTGAATTTGCCTCTCTGGGTTATAAATATCAGCGGGAAACTTTATGTACTGTAAGATTAAGCAGGAAATTAATGCCGGGCAGAATATCCTACAGCTTAGGGCATTTATGCGCATCTCTGGGAATTGAAATTCATGGAAGGCATAGGGCAGAGGGCGACGCCGTAGCAACCGCGGAGTTGTTTGATCTTCTCATCCGTTTAAAAACGGCGCATCCGCAATATAAAAACATGGGGCTTGAAGATATCATGAGTCGCCGTATTGATAAGATCAAGCAATACATTTTAAAAAAATTACCTGAAGAATGCGGGGTTTATTATTTTTTAAATAAAGAACAGGAAATTATTTACATAGGTAAAAGCACCAATGTTTATTTGCGTGCGCAAAGTCATTTTAATACAACCGAAAAAAAGGGGAAGAAAATGCTGAATGACTTATTCAACGTTGATTTTGTGCCAACGGGAAGTGAGCTGATAGCGCTGTTACTGGAGGCGGAGGAAATAAAGAAACATAAACCTAAATACAACCGCATGCGTAAGTCGGATGTTTTTACACATTGCATTGATTGGTTTACCGATAAAAATGGAATTATAAATTTTAAGATTGTTGAAGCCGGAGTTTCCGAAAATGCTTTATTAACTTTTACCTCTTATTCTTCGGCACGTGAAAGGCTTGAAAAGTGTATTGATGAACATACGCTTTGTTTACGCTTTACCGGACTAACCGGAGAAGAATCGGTTTGTTTTAATCATCAATTAAAAACATGCAATGGTATTTGTAATAATGAAGAGGAAGTTGAAGTATATAATAAACGCGCTCAATTGATTTTGGATGAGTTTATTTTTAAGAAAAAAGATTTTATTTTATTGGATAAAGGAAGAAGAGTGGATGAACGGTCTCTGGTATTGGTGGAAGATGGCCAGTATAAAGGATATGGCTATTTAGACACCACCCATCAGATGGTGTGTGAAGAGGAGTTGAAGTACATTGCAACGCCGAAAACCTATTATCCGGACTGCAATGATTTGGTAAGAAGCTGGATGAAAAATAACCGGTGTAGAACTATTACGTTGAATAAATAATTCTATAACTCAAGAAGCTTTTATCCCTACCTCTTCTTTTTCACTGCCTTTTTGGGCGCCTGCTTTTTCGTAATTGATTTAACGATCTTTTTCAGCGTTTTTTTAACTACTTTTTTTACAGATTTTAAAGGTGCGGTTTTCTTAACAACTTTTTTTGTTGATTTGGCAGGTGCTAATTTCTTGCTTGTTTTTTTCGCTGTTTTTTTCGCTGCAGTTTTCTTTACTACTTTTTTAATACTTTTTTTTGGAGCAATTTTCTTTACTGGATTTGAATTTGATTTCTTTGCAGTAGCAGATTTTTTTTGAGTGGATGCGGTTTTTGTAGCCTTTGCAGTGCTTTTATTCTGCTGATGAGAATTATTTGCTTTTTCATTTTTTATCGCTTTTTTAGCGGCTCTTCTTTCGTCTTTTTCTTCTTGCTCTTCTTCGGCTTCCGCGCGTTTGATAGCGTCAATTTCCAATAAAAGTTCAGGAGCAATATCATCGGCAACTTCAAAATCCTGTATCGTTAAATCTAAATGTTCAATATCGCTTTCAAGTGCGGTAAGATCCATTTCCGCTTTTAAAAATATAATTCTGTCTGTTAACGCTTTAAAAATTTCAGCAATACTTCCAATCCCATCAATTGAATGAAACTTACCCTGTTCGCTGTAATAATTTTTTAACGGTAAAGTTTTTGTATTGTACTCCTGTATTCTTCTTCTTATAACTTCTTCGTTGGCATCATCGGGCCGTCCGCTGTCCTGGCCGCGCTTCAACAATCGTTGCGTTAATTCTTCATCAGTAACTTCAAGGGCAATCATGGCGCTAATGCCTGTTCCTTTTCTTTGCAATAAATCATCAAGGGCAATTGCCTGTGCGGTGGTGCGAGGAAAACCATCAAAAATAAATCCTTTTGCATTCGGGTTCTGGTCGAGCTTTGATTCTATCATGCCAATCACAATGTCATCGCTTACCAGTTCACCTCTGTCCATCACCTCTTTGGCTTTTCGGCCAAGAGCGCTTCCCGCAGCAATCTCGCTACGCAAAATATCTCCTGTACTTAAATGCACCAATCCGTATTTATTTATTA
>JAOQAF010000036.1 GCA_025963735.1 Bacteroidota bacterium | reverse complement strand
TCAGCAGTTATTATACCGAATTGATGTATCTGAAAAACAATTCGCGGATGCATTATCTTATAAAAGCAATGTGAATCATAACGATGTATTGGCTGATTTAATTATTAAAAGAATATTGCAAAAAGTGATTTTAAAAGTAATTTATTCGAAGTAACATGAATATAAGAAAGGGTGTGGAAGCTGATCTGTCGCAGGTACTTTATCTGATAAAAGAATTGGCTCATTATGAAAAAGCTCCGGATGAAGTGGAAGTAACGCATGAAGAAATGCACAACTGGGGCTTTGGTAAAGATAAAATATATGAATTTTTTGTTTTGGAAAAGGAAACAAAAATAATTGGAATGGCTTTGTACTACTACAAATATTCAACCTGGAAAGGAAAATGCTTGTTTCTTGAAGATATAATTGTAACCGAAAGTGAACGTGGTGCAGGATATGGCAAACTTCTTTTTAATGAAGTAGCAAAAGTTGCCAAATATGAAAAAGTAAGACGAATGGAGTGGCAGGTTCTTGAATGGAACACTCCTGCTATTTCTTTTTATAAAAAGTACGATTCGGTAATAGATCCGGAATGGATGAATTGTAAGTTAACATTTGAACAACTTCAAAATTTTGAAAAATAACTATTTTACTTTTTAAATTTATTCTTTGTAATCATTGTCAGAACTCACTAAACATTTTGGAGTAGACCAGGTTCGAAACATCCACAGATCAATGGGTTTATTACTGCAATCAAGATAAATGCCTTTATTATTGCGTTTCATTATCATGGCTTTCCCTTTTTTGATTTCGGAAACAACAATGTCTTTTAAGTTTTCAAGCGCAGCTTTTTTATTTTCTTTGCCTATTTCAAAACCTACCTCGTTATTTTTAAGGTCCATCACGGTTTCTAAACTATCCGGTATTTCACCGTCTTCGTTCTGCGAGCGAAGGAACTGCCTGTAATTGCCTTTTTCATGTGCTATTCCAAGCTTTCGTAGTTTTTTAACTTTAATCTTTTGCGCAAAAGCTGCCATAAAAAAAACATGTCTGAACGCATCAAGTTTACCTCCGTTCGAAAAATGATCTAATTGATTTTTTAAATTAGGATCGTTATTATAAATGAAGTAACATTTTTTAGTGATCATTTTAACTTTAACCGCGGCAAAGGGATGACCGAGGGCCCATAGCCACTCATATTTAGACCGGTTCTGCGAAAGTGATGACAACCACGAAAAGGCAACAAGGACAAGAATAAATTTTGTTTTCAAAACGAAGAAATTTAGATCGTCTAAAAATACTCATAATTAACACGAGGTTGTTAGTACTATAATCGAATATATATTTTTTAAGCCATTAAACACTTTATATTTGCATTGTGGATTTAAAAAATGATATTCTATCACGGTTAATCAATAACAAAACTACCGGTTTAGTAACCAGTATAAATGATTTGCGTGATAAAGAATTCAGCGGTTCCCGCTTAAATGCCGAAGAGCGTTTCGCACTTTCAAATTTTGACCGTTATCGAATCAACATTCTTAATTCCCAGGAAGACGAGGAAAAATTTCACAATCAGTACCGTCAGTTACAGGTTATTGCCAATTTAACCGATTGGCGAGAGTTTTTAAACGAAAGCTTTTCTAAATAGACTTTCTTCAAACTTTTCGCCTCTTTTTTCCATTATTTTTATATCTTTACTGTTTTAAATTCTTGTTATGAAAACTAAGACATTAGGGCAGTTTATTATTGAAAAGCAAAGCGATTTTCCATACGCAAAAGGTGAACTTTCGAGGTTATTGCGTGATATTGGTATTGCGGAAAAAATTGTAAACCGCGAAGTAAATAAAGCCGGTTTGGTTGAAATACTTGGTGAAACAGGTGAAACCAACATTCAGGGCGAGCGCGTAAAAAAACTTGATGTTTTTGCCAATGACCAATTCATTGCTGCCTTAAAAGCGGGTGGAGAGGTTTGTGCCATTGCAAGTGAAGAAAACGATGAGATCATTCCAATTGAATCTGAAATTTCAAAAAACGCTAAATATGTTGTTGCAATGGACCCGCTCGATGGTTCATCCAACATTGATGTAAATGTTTCAGTAGGAACTATTTTTTCAATTTACAGACGCACTACTTTAAGCGGCCCCGGAACTACTGAAGATTTTATGCAACGCGGAACCGAACAGTTTGCTGCAGGGTATATCATTTACGGTTCAAGCTGCATGCTTGTTTACACTACCGGTAAAGGAGTTAACGGATTTACACTCGACCCGAGTATAGGAGAATTTTGTTTATCGCATCCCGTTATGCAAACTCCAAAAATGGGAAGTGTGTATTCAATTAATGAAGGAAATTATTTACACTTTCCTGAAGGTGTAAAAAAATACATTAAATATTGTCAGGAAGAAGACAAAGCGACTCAACGTCCATATTCTTCCCGTTATATCGGATCAGGTGTTGCCGACATTCACCGCAATTTAATTGTGGGCGGAATTTATATTTATCCTACAACCACAAAATCTCCGAAAGGAAAATTACGTTTGCTATACGAATGTAACCCACTTGCTTTTATTATTGAACAAGCGGGAGGTAAAGCCACCACCGGAGGTAAACGAATAATGGAAATCGATATTAAAGAACTTCATCAGCGTACCCCATTGTTTGTTGGTAGTTCTGATATGGTTGATACGGCCATGGAATTCATGGTAAAATACACCACCGAAAAAGTTTAAGAGGGTAACCAGTAATGAAAACCTTTAAAGTACCGGAGTTTTACAAAAGTCCTATTATTTCGAAAGTGAAGCAATATTTAAGATTGCAGGATCCAAGAAAAAAAAATGTAAACCCCGCTGTACTTGATTTTGGTCCTGTTAAATATTTTATTGCTCGTCATTTTGGTTTTTGTTACGGGGTTGAAAACGCGATCGAAATTGCTTTTAAAGCATTGGATGAAAACCCGGGTAAACGCATTTTTCTTTTAAGCCAGATGATTCATAACCCGGATGTGAATAAAGACCTCGTTGAACGTGGCGTACAGTTTTTACAGGATACACATGGAAAGGCAATCATTTCACCTGACACTCTTACTCCAGATGATATTGTAATTATACCGGCTTTTGGTGCGCCTCTTGAAATGCTCGAATTGTTGGCCGGCAAAGGTATTCAGACCCAGGCCTATAATACCACTTGTCCGTTTGTGGAGCGTGTTTGGAAAAAATCCGAACAAATTGGGTCTACACAGCATACCATCATCATTCACGGAAAGTATGATCACGAGGAAACGCGTTCCACTTTTTCACGGAGTGCGAGGCACAGCGGCGGGGTAGTGGTGGTACGCGATATGGACGAGGCAAAAAAATTGGGAGATTATTTCCTTGGAATAAAAACTCAGCACGAATTTGAAAAAGAATTCGCGGGCAAGTTTTCTAACGGTTTTCAGATTGACACTCACTTTAATAAAGTAGGGGTTATCAATCAAACTACCATGCTCGCCTCCGAAACAGAAGCGATTGCCACTTATTTTAAAAATTTGTCCATTCAAAAATTCGGACCTGAAAATATAAACGATCACTTTGCCGACACACATGATACGCTTTGCTATGCCACCAATGAAAATCAGGACGCTGCTTACGGGTTATTAAATACAGATGCGGACCTAGCCATTGTTATTGGAGGTTACAACAGCAGTAATACCTCTCATCTGGTTGAATTGTGCGAACGGAAATTTCCTACCTATTTTATTTCTTCAGAAAAAGAAATAGAAAATAATGGTACCATACATCATTTTAATTATCACGGTAACGAAATGATAAGTACCCCCGATTTTCTTCCTAAAACTGAAAACCTAAAGATTGTCATTACCAGCGGCGCCTCTTGTCCGGATTCATTACTTGAAAAAGTTATCATGAAAATTAACGGTATGGTTGGTAACACAAAAAATATTGATGAAGTTCTTTCATCCATTAAACTATTTTTAAATTAAATGCACATTCATCTTACAAAACCTATTATTTTTCTTGATATTGAGGCAACCGGCCTGGTTATTGGTTTTGACCGGATAGTGGAAATATCTTTGGTAAAAGTGGCCATAGATAATACAACCGAAATAAAAACAATGCGCATAAATCCTGAAATGCCCATACCTGAAAAAGTTTCAAAGATCCACGGCATTTATGAAAACGACATAAAGAATGCTTTAACTTTTAAACAGGCCGCCCCCGAGCTTTTACGATTTATTGGTAATTCTGATTTTGCAGGTTATAATTCAAATAAATTTGACATGCCTTTATTGGCCGAAGAGTTTTTAAGAGCAGAAGCCGATTTTGATTTAAAGGGAAGAAAGCTGATTGATGTGCAAAATATTTTCCATTTTATGGAACCGCGTACATTGAGCGCGGCTTATAAATTTTACTGTAACAAGCCTTTGGAGAATGCTCACAGCGCTGAAGCAGATACACTGGCAACCCTTGAAATCTTTAAGGCACAGCTCGAAAAATACAAGGATACCGAACTGGAAGATGAAAAAGGCAACAAGTTTAAGCCGGTACAAAACGACATTGGTAAAATAAGTGACTTAACCACTAAAACAAAAAATGCCGACCTAGCAGGAAGAATTATTTTTAATGAAGCAGGCGTAGAGGTTTTCGCGTTTGGAAAACATAAAGATAAACCGGTGGAAGAAGTATTTACAAAAGAACCGTCTTATTATACCTGGATCATGCAGGGCAATTTTCCGCTCTATACCAAAAAAGTGGTAACTCAGATCAGACTGCGAATGAAGCTTAAGTAATCTCAATTTTCACGTTGTTTTTTTTAACATAAGTAATTTGGAATAAACATTCCGTTATATTATTTTTGTTATCGCAAATCACTCTCATGCCAAAAAATAAACAATTTAATAAAGAATTTGTTCTTGAAGCCGCTGCCGGAATTTTTATGGAAAAGGGTTATAACGGCACCTCCATTGATGATATTTTAAAAGCCACAGGATTAAGTCGCAGCAGTCTTTACGATTCGTTTGTAGACAAACACAATTTATATTTACAATCCCTTGAATTTTATAAAGAATCTAATGTAAATAAATTAAAAAGTGTTGATGATAAAAATTTAAACGGACTGCAGAAGCTTGAACTTTTATTTAAAAACGTGGTAAATCATTTAGTGGATCACCCAAATGAAAATGGTTGCTTACTTGTAAATGCCGCGGCAGAAATGAGCAAACAGTGTTATAAAACCTCACAGGTTGTATGTAATAATAAAGACGATGTTCAGGATATTTTAACCTCGTGGATAAGCGATGCTGAATTAAAAAAAGTTCTTAAAATAAATAAGCCCGCAAAAGTTTATAGTCAGTTTTTATACAGTACACTTTGCGGATTAAGAGTGATGAGTCAAAGCGGCGCGGGAAAAGCAGAGTTAACTAATGTTGTTAAGATAACATTGGATTCGTTGAATTAGTTTTATGATTGTTGATACCCATACACATCTTTATGCTGAGGAATTTGATTCTGACCGCAGCGCATTAATTAAAAAAGCTATTAATAATGGCATTCACAAATTCTACCTTCCAAATATTGATTCATCCTCAATAAATGGAATGCACAGGCTTGAAGAAGAATTTCCGGAAAACTGTTTTGCCATGATGGGCCTTCATCCGTGCAGCGTAAACGCTTCCGTTGAGAGTGAACTCGCTGTTGTAAAATCGTGGCTTGAAAAAAGAAAATATCACGGCATAGGAGAAATTGGTGTTGATTTATATTGGGATAAAACTTTTTTAAAAGAACAGCAGCGCGCTTTTGAAACTCAGATTCAGTGGGCTTTAGATTATAATTATCCGATTGTTATTCATTGTCGCGACGCGTTCAATGAAATTTATGAGATCCTGTCTACATTTAAAAGTTTACCGAAAGCAATTTTTCATTGTTTTTCGGGAAATACCGAACAGGCAAATAAAATTATTGAGTTTGGAAATTTTAAATTAGGGATAGGCGGGGTAGTGACGTTTAAAAATTCGGGTCTTGATAAAGTAGTTGAAAACATAGCCCTGGAGCATTTGGTTCTTGAAACAGATGCACCGTATCTTGCCCCGGTACCTTTTCGCGGCAAACGGAATGAACCTGCTTATATTATGGAAGTGGCAAGAAAGGTGGCACAGATTAAAAATATTTCACTTGAGGAAGTAGGAGAAATAACTTCCAAAAATGCCGGGTTTATCTTTAATTTTTGAATTTTAAATTTTAATGTGAATCGGGTTCCGGAAATAATTTAAGCAGTCATTATTGTTAAAAATAGGGTTTATTTTCAAAATTGTTTAAATCATCCTCATAAACCGTCAATTATTTTTAAAAATAATTTGAGGTTTCCAAAAAACTTCATACATTTGCACCCCTTATTTAAGGAAAACACTAAAATTTACACAAGTGGACGCATTAAGTTATAAAACACAATTCGCAACAAAAGCCAACTCCGGCAAGGAGTGGTTATTGGTTGACGCTGAAAATGAAGTTGTAGGTCGTTTGGCCTCTAAAGTTGCTATGTTATTACGTGGTAAGCACAAAACTAATTACACCCCGCATGCAGATGCAGGTAGTAATGTAATCATCATAAACGCTGAAAAAGTTCGTTTTACAGGAAAAAAATTAACTGATAAAGAATATATCCGTTATACCGGTTACCCGGGTGGTCAGCGTTTCGCTACTCCAAAAGAGTGGTTAAATTCAAAGCCTGAAGAAATCCTTACGCATGCTATCCATGGTATGTTGCCAAAAGGGCGTTTAGGAAGGAAGTTGAACACTAACATTCGTATTTTTGCGGGAACATCGCACGGAATGGAAGCTCAACAACCAAAAAAAGTGGATTTAAGTAAAATTAAATAAGAACAAGATTAATGGAAGTAACAAACACATCCGGCCGCAGGAAAACATCAGTAGCACGTGCTTACGTAACAAAAGGCAGTGGTAGTATTGAAGTAAACGGAAAAGATTTTAAAGAATATTTTAAAACCCCAACATTACATTACATGGTAACTCAGTCGTTAAACGTTTCAAACGTACGCGAAGAGTATGATGTAAAAGTAAATGTAAAAGGTGGTGGAACTACCGGTCAGGCTCAGGCCATTCGTTTGGCAATTGCTAAAGCTTTGGTTGAAAACAACCCTGAGTACAAACCAAACTTACGCGCCGCAGGTTTAATTACCCGCGATCCACGCATGGTTGAACGTAAGAAATTCGGTCAGAAAAAAGCGCGTGCACGCTTCCAATTCAGCAAACGTTAATCCATTTAATAAAAGAGAAGTATATAAAATGTCAGCAAGAACCACATTTAACGAATTACTTGATACAGGTGCACATTTTGGTCACCTTAAAAGCAAATGGAATCCCGCAATGGCTCCGTATATTTACGCAGAGAAAAACGGAATTCACATTATCGATCTTAACAAAACTATTGCTAAGATTGACGAAGCGGCAACTGCCCTTAAGCAGATCGCTCGTTCCGGCCGTAAGGTATTGTTCGTAGCTACAAAAAAACAAGCCAAAGACATCGTATCAGAAAAAATTAAAGCATTAAACATGCCTTATGTAACTGAGCGCTGGCCGGGCGGCATGTTAACCAACTTTGCCACCATCCGTAAATCTGTTCGTCGTATGACTCAGATCGACAAAATGGCCACTGATGGAACATTCACCAACATTTCTAAACGCGAGCGTTTGCAAATTTCTCGCGAACGTGAAAAACTTGAAACTCAATTCGGTTCAGTAGCCGATCTTTCGCGCTTACCTGCAGCATTGTTCATTGTTGATATTACAAAAGAACACATTGCCGTAGCTGAAGCAAAACGCTTAAACATTCCTACATTTGCTATCGTTGATACTAACTCAAACCCTAACCAGGTAGATTACGCGATTCCTGCAAATGACGATGCTTCTACTTCAATTGCTTACATTATTGAATTAATGGCAATTGCTATCCGCGAAGGTTTATCTGATCGTAAGATGGATAAAGAAGCTAACACCGAAGAATCTGATACAAAAGAAGAAAGCATGCATGAAGCTGAAGAATTAGCTGAAGGCGCTAAAATAAAAGGTTCTACAAAAGAAACAGAAGAAGAAAAAAGCGCTGCTAAAAAAGGCGCACGTAAACGAGTGAGCGCTAAAAAATAATTAATTAAAATTACTATTAAAGCGGTCATTCTGGCAACAGACTGACCGTTTTTTTTAGGCAGTAGTTGATTATCGTAAATTAAAAATATAATATAACAATATAAATAAAAAAATAAAATGGCAATAACAGCAGCAGAAGTAAATAAATTACGCCAGCAAACAGGTGCAGGTATGATGGATTGTAAAAAAGCATTAGAAGAGAGTAACGGCGATTTTGAAGCAGCAGTAGATTACCTTCGTAAAAAAGGTGCTAAAGTTGCAGCCAATCGTGCCGACCGTGATGCAAAAGAAGGTGTGGTGTTAGCTAAAACTACTTCAGATAATAAATCTGCAGTGGTAATAAGCGTTAACTGCGAAACTGATTTCGTGGCAAAAAATGCCGACTTTATACAGTTTGCTGAAACAGTTGCAAACATTGCTTTAACCAAACAACCTGCTACTATTGATGCTTTAAAAGCTTTACCATATAATAACGATGTTACTGTTGGTGATAAATTCATGGAGCAGATCGGTAAAATCGGTGAAAAAATTGATATTGGATTTTATTCCGTAATCAGCGCTGAACAAGTTGTGGGGTATATTCACCCGGGAAATCGTTTAGCCGTAGCTTTAGGCTTTAATAAAAAAGTATCTGAAGATGTTGCAAAAAACATGGCTATGCAGGCTGCTGCAATGGCACCGGTTGCAATTGATAAAGACGATGTTGATCAAACCATAATTGATCGTGAATTAGATATTGCACGCGAAACTACCCGTGCAGAAGGCAAACCTGAAGAAATGGTTGAAAAAATTGCCCAGGGAAAAATAAATAAGTTCTATAAAGAATCTACTTTATTAAATCAGGAGTATTTTATTGATAATAAAATGACCGTGCGTCAGTTTTTACAGGGCGTTGAAAAAGACCTCACTGTATCAGCGTTTAAACGTTACTCATTATCGTAATTTATTGATCCCGGCCAATTGGTCGGGATTTTTTTTGACCATTCAGTACTTAAGTTAATTTATGAAATACAAAAGAATACTTTTAAAGTTAAGCGGTGAAGCTCTTATGGGCGCAAAAGGGTTTGGAATTGATCAGGTTCGGTTAATGGAATATGCCAATGAAATTAAATCTGTTTATAACGCAGGCTGTCAGGTTGCCATTGTAATTGGAGGCGGAAATATTTTCAGGGGAATTCAGGCCGAAAAGGGTGGAATGGACCGCGTTCATGGCGATTATATGGGAATGCTTGCAACCGTAATTAACAGTATGGCAATTCAAAGTGCCTTGGAAGGATTAGGCGTACACACCCGTTTACAAAGCGCAATTAAGATGGAGCAGATCTGTGAGCCATTTATACGCCGAAAAGCCGTTAGACACCTTGAAAAAGGCCGTGTGGTTATCTTTGGCGCCGGTACCGGTAATCCTTATTTTACAACCGATACAGCCGCTGCATTACGCGCCATCGAAATTGAAGCCGATGTTATTTTAAAAGGTACCCGGGTTGATGGTATTTATACCGCTGACCCTGAAAAAGATGCCAGCGCTACTAAATTCGAAACCATTAAATTTTCTGAGGTTTATGATAAAAATCTTGAAGTAATGGACATGACAGCTTTTACCCTCTGCAAAGAAAATAATTTACCAATTATTGTTTTCGATATGAATAAAAAAGGCAATCTGAACAGTTTAATCAACGGCAATAAAGTAGGTACTTTAGTGGAAGTTTAAACAAATGAAAATGATTCTTCGTTTCCGGATAGTTATTATTCTTGCTTTGATATTATCTCTTGCCACAGAGTGTAAAGTGCGCAAAAAAGATTGCAGGGGAAGAAGAAAAACTACTAAAACAGATATGGGTGGTTGGTTGTGAAACTAACCACCTTTCTTTTTAAGTTAACACTAAAATATAGAGCCCATCAGGTGCATGAGCTTTTCTACCTGACTTTGCCAGAGTAGTTTGCTTGATTCTCTTTCAGACGCTGATTCAGCGAAATCAGTTATTATCAAAGCAATGTCGTTGGTTAAATCATCTTTTTGAATTCTGAATTCAAAATAGCTTCCATCAGTTTTATCTACCCATTGAAAGCGAACCAACTGATCATCTACCGTTTTTAACAGGCGCGCTTGTTGAAGCTGCCCATCCCATATAAATGTGTAAATACCGTTACGAATATTTACGTCGTCGCAAAACCATTCGCTCAATCCACTGGGAGTAGATAGAAATTCAAATAACATTTCGGGAGATGATCTTACAACAATCTCTAACTCAAATTTCCCTGCAGGTTCCTTTTCAGGTTTTACAGAGTACGAATCGTTCTTTTTTACAGGATTTGTAATAGAACTTGAAATGGAAGCTATTTTATTCAACGATAAAGACTGAACTGCCTGCTTGGGTATTGTGTTTGAAATGGCCAAAACTTTTGTGTTCTCTGCTTTTGCCTCTGCTGCGGCTTGCTTAGAAGGCTTTTCAACTGGTTTTTCAACCTTATGCTGTGTATCCGGTTTTTTTGAAACGGGTTTAATTGCCTGAACAGTTTTTTTCTCAGCTACAGGCTTTTGCTTTAACTCTTTTTGTGGCGATGCGCTTTTTTTCGCGATTGGCTTCGCAACACTTTTTCCTTTCGGTGTTGTTGGCTTTTTAGAAATGGCTTTTTTAGCCGCTTTTGGGGCAGACTGAATTTTTTTAGCAACGGTTTTTTTAACCGGAGCTTTTTTCGCAGCTTTCTTTGGTGTAGCTTTTTTACTTGCCACCGGTTTCGATGCTTTCTTAACTACCTTTTTTGGAGGGGAAGTTTTCTTTACAGCTTTCGCCGGTTTTTTCGCGCTACTCTTTTTAACAGACGAACCTTTCGTTTTTTTCGACATATCACCTAAATTTTCAGAAATATATAAATTTTTATTTAGAAAGCAAATAAAAAAACAATAAATATTTCTTTTGCATTCTGTTTGCAAATAAAAACTATATTTGCAGCCGCTAAAATGGCGGGATAGCTCAGATGGTTAGAGCGCAGGATTCATAACCCTGAGGTCACGGGTTCAACTCCCGTTTCCGCTACATTAAACCCCTGATTTTCAGGGGTTTATTTTTTTATTTTACCCGGTAATTTCCCCACTAACATCCTTCTTGACTTACAAATTCTAAATCGCTAATTTTATAAAATGGATGATGAAAAGCCAAAACGTCGTATTCGCTACAAAGGCACGCACCCAAAGTCCTTTCAGGAAAAATACAAGGAACTTCAGCCTGAAAATTACTCAGACGATGTAGAAAAGGTTATTCAGCAGGGACGTACTCCCGCAGGTATGCATCGCTCCATTTGCGTGAAGGAAATTATGGACTTTCTGCAAATTCAACCCGGACAAACTGGTGTTGATGCTACCTTGGGTTATGGTGGGCATAGTTTGGAAATTTTAAAGTGTTTAATTCCGGGTGGACGATTATTTGCCCTCGATGTTGATCCCATTGAATTGCCCCGAACAAAAGAACGCCTGATGGCATTAGGATACAATGAAGATGCACTTGCAATTAAAAAGATGAATTTTTCTGAAATAGATCAGATTGCCGCTGAAGCCGGACCACTTAATTTTGTGTTAGCCGATTTGGGCGTTTCTTCCATGCAAATTGATAATCCTGAAAGAGGATTTTCTTTTAAAGTTGAAGGCCCTCTTGATTTAAGACTAAACCCCAAAAGCGGAAAATCCGCCGCCGATCTTTTAAAAATAATTTCTCACGAAGAATTGGAATTTATATTGAACGAAAATGCAGACGAACCTTATTCAGACTTTATAGCCGAAGCTATTATTTCTAAAATTAAAAAAGGCATAAAGATTAGCACCACAACCCAGTTAAAAGAAATTATAAAAGAAGCCCTTCGGTTTATTCCGGAAAGCAAACGCGCCGATGAAGTAAAAAAATCATGTCAACGATGTTTTCAGGCCCTGAGAATTGAAGTAAATAATGAATTTGGTGCGTTGGATACATTCCTTGAAAAACTTCCTGACGTCATGGCCCAAGGAGGCAAAGTGGCCATTCTAACTTTTCATTCTGGCGAGGACCGCAGAGTTAAAAAATCTTTCAAGCATTTTTTCCGCGAAGGTTTTTACAGTGAAATTGCTCCTGACCCCATCAGGCCTTCAGTTGAAGAATGTAACGCAAATCCGAGGGCGCGTTCGGCAAAATTACGCTGGGCTGTGAAGGCATAAATATTTCAGAACAAGGATAGAAGTTTCTTAAATTCATTCATCTAAAAAAAATAATATGAAAAAAGTAGGTATCATTGGCTCCGGCGCGGTAGGTAAAGCGCTTGCTAAAGGTTTTTTAAAATACGGATACGATACAACCATCGCTTCCAGAACCGCTGAAAAATTTGCTACCCTTGCTTCAGAAGTAGGTGGGAACATAAAAACCGCAACATTTGCTGAAACCGCGAAAAATTGCGATCTTCTGGTACTCGCCGTTAAAGGCGGCGTTGCCGAAAGCGCGCTCGATTTGTGCGGCGTCAGCCATTTATCAGGTAAAACAATTATAGATACCACCAACCCTATTGCCGATTCACCGCCAAAAAATGGCGTTCTCAGCTATTTTACTTCCTTTGAAATTTCGTTAATGGAGATGCTTCAGAAAAAAGCGCCAAAAGCCCACTTTGTGAAAGCGTTTTGCTCAGTGGGAAGTGGCTTAATGGTGGATCCTGATTTTAATGGAACCAAGCCAAGTATGTTTATTTGCGGTGATAACGAGGCTTCTAAAAATGAAGTTGCCACCATTCTCTTAAAGTTTGGATGGGAAGTGGAAGATATGGGAATGATTGAGGCTGCCAGAGCGATAGAACCTTTAGCAATGTTATGGTGCATACCCGGCATGCGCGAAGGCAAATGGTCGCACGCCTTTAAATTGTTGAAAAAATAAAAACGTTTTAATTAAGAACATTTTTTTTGCATGGCCTGTAACTTTTCCGGTACTTGTCCGTCTTACTCATAATTACTTGGAATTATCAGACTATAATAACTGTGTTGAAAATCATGCCGACGGTGTGTATCGTTTTGTTTTAAAACACATTAAAAACAAAGATGCCGCCAAGGACATTGTTCAGGATTCCTTTGAGAAGATGTGGCGTAAAATTGATTCGATTGACGCGCAAAAGTGCAAGACCTATTTGTTCACCACGGCTTATCACACATTAATTGATTATACACGTAAGGAAGCGAAAAAAACCAATTTAACTGAAATTAATTCTGATCGTCACTCACACTCTGTTCAATACAGTGATTTAAAGCAGGTTCTTAATCAGGGGCTTGAACAGCTTCCGGATATTCAGAAAACCGTTTTGCTTTTGCGGGATTATGAAGGATATGATTATGAAGAAATTGGAAAGATTACCAGCCTGACTGAAAGTCAGGTGAAGGTTTATATTTTCAGGGCAAGAACTTATTTAAAAAATTATATTGGAAAAGTTGAAAGCGTAATTTAATGGAAGAAATTAATTTACATAATTATGAAGCTTTTTTGCTTGATTACTTTGACGGAAACCTTTCGAAGGAGCTTACCGGTAAATTAATGACTTTTGTTGTAACACATCCTGAACTGGAAATTGATCTGAACGATAATGATCTTCCGGTTTTTAATGCTGAAGAAGTGCACTATGAACTTAAATACGCTCTTAAAAAAGAGAACCATAATTTTCCGAACGAAGATCTGCTTGAATATCTGGAAGGCCATCTTTCTGAAGAAGATAAATTGTTAGTGGAGGCAAGGCTCAACGAAGATCCGCTACTTGCGTTGGAATTGAAGTTTCTGAAACAAACGGTTATCGCAGCTGATTATTCTATATCTTTTAAAAACAAAAATCAATTAATTAAATCGCAGGAAGATCTTGTTTTAAATAACAGGAGCATTTGTTTTTTTGAAAATCAGCTTTCTGAGAAAGAAAAAGCTGATTTTATAACAGAAGTTTCGGTAGATAAAAATCTTCGTGATGAATTAACTTTGGTTAAACACACTCTTCTTTTACCCGATTTAACGGTAGTTTATCCTATAAAAGCAGAATTAAAAAAGGAAGCTATTGTTATTCCGTTTTTTAGTGTAAGGTTGGCAATAGCGGCGGCATTGTTTTTAGTTGCTGGGTTAATAATTGTTTTTACAATGTATAATTCATCTCCCGATATTATTCCAACTCAAATAAGTAAGAAGGGTTCAGCACCTCCCACAAATGGGGTGAAGCCAGAGACAAACAGTTTCAGTACTAAAGAAGTCTCACCGCTGGTTGCGGATGTTTCGTCACCTCAAAACCCAAATAAAACGCATTTAAAAAATCACTTTGTATTTAAAAAACCAAATAAGGATTCTCAAATTGTAAAAGAAAATAAATCAACAAAGGAAGAAGATCTTAATGCTTTTCCTGCTATAAAAGATTCATCAGCTATCGTGTCGAATGATTTTAAAAAAGAATCAGGCTTAAACTCTTCCCATCAGGAGGCCACTACTAAATATACAAACCTGAATGCCCTTGCAACTGTAGTTGATACCGACGACCAAGGTTCAGAAAAACTCTCTAAAAATACTTTTTGGAAACGCGCGGTAAAGTTAGCTCAGCGTGCTAATGGCCTTGGATTAAAGGCGGTAAAAGGTGATGAAAAAGAAAAGGAAAACTATTCTTTATCCTTTAATTCTTTCAGTATCGAAAAAAAATAGTTTCCTTTCCGAATCATAAAACATCTTGTCTTTGTAGTTTGATAGCAGAGTAGAGCAGCCTCTTATTTATTCTCTGTGCCCTCTGTATTCTCTTGATCTCTTGTTTAAAACCTTTCTATGTTTCTATGTGGTTTAAGATTTTCACGCAGTGTTCGCAGAGTAGAGCAGCATCTTAATTATTCTCTGTGGCCTCTGTTTCTCTTGATCCCTGTGTTTAAAAACTTTCTATGTCTCTATGTGGTTAATATTTTCACGCAGAGGACGCAGAGTTCGCAGAGTAGAGCAGCATCTTAATTATTCTCTGTGCCCTCTGTATTTTCTTGATCCCTGTGTTTAAAAACTTTCTATGTCTCTATGTGGTTAATATTTTCACGCAGAGGACGCGGAGTTCGCAGAGTAGAGCAGCATCTTAATTATTCTCTGTGCCCTCTGTATTTTCTTGATCCCTGTGTTTAAAAAACTTTCTATGTCTCTATGTGGTTAATATTTTCACGCAGAAGACGCAGAGTTCCTTTAGGTTTGCAGAGTAGAGCAGCATCTTAATTATTCTCTGTGCCCTCTGTATTTTCTTGATCCCTGTGTTTAAAAACTTCTATGTTTCTATGTGGTTAATATTTTCACGCAGAGGACGCGGAGTTCGCAGAGTAGAGCAGCATCTTAATTATTCTCTGTGCCCGCTGTTCTCTTGATCCCTGTGTTTAAAAACTTTCTATGTCTCTATGTGGTTAATATTTTCACGCAGAGTTCGCAAAGTTAGAGCGGCATCTTAATTATTCTCTGTGCCCTCTGTTTCTCTTGATCCCTGTGTTTAAAAACTTTCTATGTTTCTATGTGGTTTAAGATTTTTACGCAGAATTCGCAAAGTTAGAGCGGCATCTTAATTATTCTCTGTGCCCTCTGTTTCTCTTGATCCCTGTGTTTAAAAACTTTCTAGGTTTCTATGTGGTTTAAGATTTGTACGCCGAAGACGCAGAGTTCCTTTAGGTTTTCAGAGTAGAGCAGCATCTTAATTATTCTCCGTGCACGTGTATTCTCTTGATCTCTGTGTTTAAAAACTTCTATGTTTCTATGTGGTTTAAGATATACGCTTCAAATTATTTCAGAAATAATTTATTTCTTCTGTAACTTTTTCACTTCTCCCTTCGTCTTACACTCAAATAACAAACTTATTATGAATACAAAATTTTTATCAATAGCACTATTAAGTTCAGTAGTAACGCTTAGTGCACAAATCACACAAAACAGGCAGCCAGGCAGCTTTAATAAGATTCAGGTTTCAGATGCCGTTAATGTTGTTTACACACAATCTGATACACTTGAAGTAAAAGTTGATGGTAATGAAAAAGAACTTGCCAACGTTGAAACAAAAGTTGAAAAATCAACTTTAATTATCAGCGCGAAAGGTAAATTTTACAACCCGGTTACTATTTATGTAAAGGGTAATAGTCTCGAAGAAATAATGTGCAGCGGTGCCAGTGATTTTAAAAGCACCAACTCTATTAAAACAAACACGCTTCTTTTTAATGTTTCTTCTGCTGCTCATGTTCAGGCTACTGTTGAAGCAAAACAAATTAAAGATATTCAAAGCGGTGCCAGTGAATTGGTGCTTAACGGATCTTCAGATCAGCTTGATGCGGAAATATCAGGTGCTTCAGTTTTAAAAGCTTACAATCTTAAAACCAGAAACGCGAATGTTATGACTACCGGCGCGTCTTCAGCTAAAATTAATGTGGCAGAAAAATTATCTGCTAACGCGAGTGGTGCCAGCGGTATTAAAATTAAGGGTGAGGTAAAAGATATTAGCGCGGAGGCAACATCGGCAGCAAGTATATCAAGGATTATGGATGACAAAAAAAGTGACGGCAAAGATTCTACCACGTTTAAATGGAAAGGAAAAAAAGTAATTATTATTGGCAGCGAAGAAGAAAAGAAAGATACAGCGGTTGTTAAGCATTCGCATAAGCGTCATTTTGATCACTGGGCGGGCTTTTCTGTGGGTGTAAATGGGTTGCTGACTTCTGATGGTTCTGTAAACATGCCTGCTAAATACAACTATCTTGATCTTAATTATTCGCGAAGTATTAATTTTCAATTGAACTTTTTTCAGCATAATTTTCATCTTTATAAAAACTACGTAAATCTTGTTACAGGTTTTGGAATAGAGTGGAGGCGTTACATGCTCGATAACAAAACCACTTTTAATCCGGATAGCTCCTTTACCTGGGGGAAAATTGATTCAACCGGCAAATTCGCTTACAACAAAAATCTTTTCAAATCAACCATGCTGCAGGTTCCGTTGTTACTTGAATTTAACACCAGCAGCAGGCCTTCTAAAGCTTTCCATATCGCTGTTGGCGTGGTTGGTCAGTTTATGGTTAACAGTAAAACAAAACAAAAACTTGAACTTAACGGTGATTCATATACTAAAATACATAAGGATAATTATAATATGAATCCTTTCCAGTTAAAAGCTCATGCTTCTTTAGGATATTCAAATTTTACGGTTTTTGGTGAATACAACCTTACACCGTTATTTAATACTAATAAAGGACCGGTGCTTTATCCTTTCGTGGTTGGAGTTCGTTTAACTCCTTTCAGTTAGAGAACGTAATTTTTTATCCAGAGAATAATAAAAAGATAAAATTTTAAGTCTCACCTATATTCATAAAATAGCCCGCTCTTTAATTGAGCGGGCTTTTTTACTATAATGAATTTTTAGTATAATAACTGACAAAATCCTCTGAATACCTGGTTTTCACCGTCGTTTAGTTTGAGTAAATAATAATAAGTTCCGGTTGGTAATCGTCCTCCACCTGTTTTATCGTTAACGTTTGATGTTCCGTTCCATTCATTACTATAACCTTTCATTGTATAAATTACATTACCCCAGCGGTTAAATACAATGAGTTCATTGTTGGGAAAATATTCGATGTTCTTAATTTCAAATACATCATTCTTACCGTCTCCGTTAGGGGTAAACACTTCAGGAACCTCAACAATTGCCGGAAAAACTTTTATTTCTCCGGTTGCAGTATCACTGCACAAACCGTTAGAAACAATCAGCATAACGGTATAGGTTCCGGTGCCCTGGTATACATTACCCGGATTATACGTGCCCGAACTATTCCCGTCACCGAAGGTCCAGTTGGTTGGGTCCGACAAACTTATTCCGGTGCTAAGATTGGTAAACTGAACGGTTAAAGGCGCCATACCCGAAACAGGGGTTGCGCTGTATGAAGCAACAACATTGTAATAGTTGGCCACTACCGGGGTAATTGCACTGGTACAACCATTTACCGAACCCTGGGCATAATATGTATATGTGCCGCTTGTTGTTAACAACGGACTATAAGTAAAGGTATTTGTTGCGGTAGGATTGTTCCCAAAAGCATCACTAAACCAGTTAACAGCGGTTCCTGCTCCGAAGTTTGCGGATAAGGTAATACTTTGGCCTGTGCAGGTTAATCCTCCGTTACTGCCGGATAGGAAAGGGGTTTGATTTATGTTAACGTTTACGGTGTCGCTGTTTCCACACCCATTCGCATCAATAGCGATTAAAGTATAAATACCTGAAGCTGCACTTTGAGCATTGGATATAACCGGAT
>JAOQAF010000251.1 GCA_025963735.1 Bacteroidota bacterium | reverse complement strand
ATGTAATTTCGGGGAAATTAGCTCTCCAAATTTACCCTATTTTAACATAAAAACAGTAACTTTGGTGGGTTCTTAAAGTATAACCACTGTTGCCTGTTAATCATCTCGATTCTTTTGCAACCACTAGGCTTTACTTCACTAACACCCCATAATATGTTAAAAAAACTAAGTATTATAAGTTTAATTCTTGCGCTGTTTATTTTATTTACGAAGTGTTTTGTACTTCACAAATACATGCAAAGCGACAATGAATTATCTGATCATTATAGTTCTCTTACCTTTAAACCTACCTACCGCTCGGTTGCTTTTTTAAAGAAAAAGATACATTACGCGGTTATATCAAAAAACGACACTTTACCGCTTCTTGTTTTTGTGCATGGCGCACCGGGTGCTTGGTATGGTTATATGAACCTGATGGATGATACCATTTTACAAAAGAAGTTTAAAATGATTGCTGTTGACCGATTAGGTTACGGTAAATCAAATTATGGAGAGGCTGAAACATCAACCGCTTTGCAGGCGTTAAGTATTAAGTCAATCATTGAAAAAGAAAACACTTCTCATCAAAAAGTAACTTTGGTAGGACGTTCGTATGGCGCTCCTATTACAGCCTGGCTGGCCATTAATTATCCTGATAAAATTGAAAAGCTGTTTATGATATCTCCGGTAATTGATCCTGCAAAAGAAAAATTTTATTGGTTCAGCGGCGCCGGAAAATGGAAACCTGTTCAATGGTTATTGCCTGAACTTTTAAATGTAGCAACTGCCGAAAAGTTCGCTCATGAACAACAAATGGAAATGATGCTTCCCAAATGGAAAAGTTTGTATGTTCCAACAGTAGTGGTATCGGGCGAAACAGACAGAATAGCTGACACCGCCAATTTTTCTTTTGCCAAACGCCATTTAATTAATTGCGATACAACAATGATGATGCTTAAGAACACAGGGCATTTAGTTACCTATGAACGACCGGCCATCATTAAAGCTTTATTATTGAAAAACGATAGAGAGGTGTGCGTAAAGGTTCTGCACGCGTCAAAATAATTTAACGCACCTTTATTTTACCTTTTACAATAAAGGCGTTTGGAAACTCCGCCTGAATTTTTTTGAGTGATTCAAAGGCTTCCAGTTTTGTTTTATAATCGCCTACCAATATAACCCAGTTAGGTTGCTGATAATCTTCATACGTTGCAAATTCGTTAAATCTGCTTGAAAACTTTGTTTTTACGCTTCGCATTTTATCCCGGTCAACACCAAAATGAATCTTAATGCGATATCCATCCTGCTCACCACCACTTAAACGGTGATACTCCGCTTTTTTTTCTATGAGCTGGTTTACCTTTAGTTGAGTTTGCAACTGATTATCCTGAGCGTTTAAAAACTGCTGTCCACCTATTATGAGACTCAAAACAAACCACAATCCTAATTTCATTTTACAAAGGTAAAAAAATCTAACTACCTCATTCGGGTATTTAATTTCCCACTTAATCTAATATTACTTTTTAAAAGTATTTAATTTGCCATCAATTTATTAGCAATCAACCTTATACAAAGCTACTCATACTGGTACATAGTTTGAAATATCCCGGGTGAGACCAATCCGATTTTTGTCTTTTTTAGGAACAATAAATTGAAAGCTATGGACATTAAAAAAATTACGCTTACCCTCATATTACTTACCACTTTTATTTGTGGTTGTAAAAAGAAAACAAACTCCGTTAATGATTCAGGAGCTCAGACACCAGCCAATTACCTTTCTTCTTCTGACTATGGTACCCTTAAAATTGAAATCGCCTACAATGCAGGATATCCACCGGCGTCCGAAACCATTAACAATATTAAATCATTCCTCAGCTCTCACACTAATAAACCCGGTGGTATAACTGTGGTGTTGAATGAAATCACAGAAGCGCCGCCGGCACGCTCTTCAATGGCCGATATAATGGCTATTGAGAAAAAATACAGAACCGTTTTTACAAGTGGCGATATACTTACAACCTTTGTTTACTTAAGCAATTCAGAATATGAAGAGGGGCAGGGTAACTACCAAACCTTAGGCATTGAATATGGGCCCGGCTCCATTGTTTTATTCGGAAGAACAATGCGAACACTTTCAGGCGGCATTGGGCAACCACCCTATTATATTTTAGAGTCTTCTGTAGCCATGCATGAGTTCGGGCACATTCTTGGTCTTGTGAATGCTGGATCAAAAATGGTATCTTCACACATGGATGGTGCCCACGCCCACCACTGCAACAATAAAGAATGTCTTATGTATTTCGCTGTTGAAACATCAGATCTTGTAGCTAATCTTTTGGGAGGAAGTATTCCGGCCTTAGATGGAAATTGCACCAACGACCTTAGAGCAAACGGCGGAAAATAATAAATAAAACACGGTGTTTAAAAACATAACCGTAATAAAAAATAAAAAGTAATATATGTTTGGTTTCTTAAGATTGCACAACTTCTTCCTGAAATTTTTCAGGGGACTTAATATTTTATATATAGTAGCAGGCTATTACATTATCAACTGGTTAAGCGTAAGAAAATTCTTTAAACATTTTGTACCTAAACGGTATAAACATAAAGGCATTATTATGTCGCCGCAGGAGCGACTTAAACTGATGCTTGAAAAGCTGGGACCGACATTTATAAAGTTCGGACAAATACTGGCTGACAGACCCGATATTATTTCTGAGAAATTAAGAATAGAACTTAAGAAATTACAAACCAATGTAAAACCATTTGATCATGACCTGGCGGTTACCATGATAGAAACAGAACTTAGCGCGCCCATTGCTCACATTTTTAAAAGTTTTGACTTTGAATGTATTGGATCGGCCTCCATGGGCCAGGTTTATAAAGCCGTTTTAAAAAATGGTGAGATGGTTGTGATTAAAGTTCAACGTCCGCACATTAAAGAAAAAATAAATCTTGACTTACAGATTCTCGATTATCTGGCGCATAAAATTTCAGAAGAGTACCCTGAGTTTATTGTAATGAACCTTGAAGGAATTGTAAAAGAATTTGGTGAAACACTTCGGAACGAATTAAATTATTTTACAGAAGCATCTAATGCCCGCAGGTTCGAAGAAATATTCAGAGACGTGCCTTATTGTAAAATACCTAAAGTATATGAAGATCTTTCTACATCCAAACTGCTTGTGATGGAATTTCTGGAAGGAATTTCTCCTGACAATGTTGAGGAACTTTATATGAATGGTTTAGACCCTAAAATCATTGCGCACAACGGTGTGAATGTTTTTTTGAAAATGATTTTCGAACATGGTTTCTTTCACGCCGACCCGCATGCCGGCAACATGTTTATTTTACCGGGTAATATAATAGGCCTTATAGACTTTGGTATGGTAGGTTCCATGAAGCCTTCGCAAATGGAGTTTTTAGCCAAATTTGTGCGTGCTATGGATCAAAAAGACGCCGGAATGCTCAGTGAGGCAATTCTTTTATTAAATACAAATTCTAAATTCAGAGACAAAGAAGACCTGGAATTTTCTCTGGATGAAATGCTTAAAAAATATAAGTCAGTTGCGTACGACCAAATGAAAATGTCGCAGGTAATGGATGAGT
>JAOQAF010000239.1 GCA_025963735.1 Bacteroidota bacterium | reverse complement strand
AGTCCTGATATTGTTTTAAAGAAAGCCATTACTTCAGCAGAACTTTATACTGATAATACAAACGGGGCTGCTTCTAATGTAAATGATCAGTTAGTTTCGGTTAATAATGGCGTAACAGAATTGCTGGCCTCTAAATTATCGGCGTATCAAAAATTATACGAAGCCAACAACCTTGAATTGGAACAAATAACTGCAGACTTAAAAAATAATCAACCGGCCATTGATAAAACACCGGCATTAAAAACTGATTTTATAGCCGCCGGTAATAAAGTAACTTCTGCACAGAACCTTAAACAAAGTTCAGAATCGGAAACAAATAATAACAAAAAAATAACCGTTCTTATTGAGGCCACAAAAAAGCAAACAGAGGCGCTTAATCAATTAAATGGTCTTAATAAAAAAATTGCATCGCAGCAATCCATTGCCAACCAGAAAAATAATGAGGCTAATAACACCAATGTGAACAAGGATAATCTTGCAAATAATAAAACCAATGCGGCGGTTAAAACCAATACGGTTTCAAATCCGAAGGATAATAAAAATACCGTTATAACTCCTTCTGTAAACATTGCAAATACCAAAGTAAACAAACCTGATAGCACAAAAGATTTAACCAGTAATAAAGGAAACACCAACGGCGCCGGTACCAAAACCCTTAACACCACCGCGGTTACTCCTAAAAACAACACTAACGTAGTGGAAACAAAAACCACTAACGCTAACAATAATAATAATTCAGGCAATACCAATGAAGGTAATATTGCTGTGAATTCCGCAGCATCCGGTAATCCGGTGGATGTTAAATCATTTTCACTAAAGGATACAAGCGCTTCGGAAATTGTAAGTTTATTTGAAAACAAGGTTACTTTAAAAAACCAAAAAGCAAATACACTTTTCAGTAATTCTATTGCGGAGCTAAAATACCTGGAGAGTGAAAGTAAAGCTCTTGAAAATGAAATTGAAAATGCCGCAGGATCAACAGGAGGCGAAAACGCGGCACAATTAAAAACCAAATCTGATAATTTATTGTCCGAAGCCGAAGAAATTTCGGTAAAAGCCTTTGACCTGAGAACCCTTGCCAATACAAAATCCGGCACAGAAAGAGACAGTATCATGCTGATGGCTAAAAAGCTGGATGATGAATCACTTAATAAAAAACTCGATGCCGTAAAATTAACCGAACAATCAAACCAACTTGTATACACAACCAACAATTTAGCAACTAACGAATTACTTGAAAAATTAAAAAAAGAGGATCCTGAACTTGCATCGCAGCTGTTGGAAAAAACAACTGAAATTTCAGGATTAAAAACAAAGGCTCAGCAATTAAGGGAAGAAGCTTCCTCGCAACCCAATGCAAACGCCCGCATAGGCGCCACTATGAACGCCGAAGAAAAAGAAGCGGAAATGATTCAAAAACAATACGAGGTGCTGGCGGAATTCAAAAAACGATATCCGGATTATACAGTAAAAGAAACATCTTTGGCAGGGGGATCAATACCCGACAACCTTAAACAAAAACAAACTCAGTTAACAGAAAAAAAATATGAATTGCTTACTAATTTAATTAATGGCTTTAGTCTGGAATATGAAACTTCAAAAAAGAATATCCCGGCTAATTTAACGGCTGATCAAAAAACGGCAAAACAAAATGCTGAAGATTTGAACGCGGAGTCAAAACGTTTGTTAATTAAGGCTTCAACTGAAAAAAATACTAACGAAAAAATTAAGCTTCTTGCCATAGCCTCTAAAACCGGTGATAAAGCCGTTACTATTTTAAACACCTTGCCTAAAACAAATACTAATGTAGCTGGTACCAATCCTAAAAATAATAATGCTGCAACAGCGCTGAACCCAAAAAACGGTAATACCACTCTGCCGGCCAATGGTAATAATAACGCAACCACAAATCCAACAGCAAACGTTACCAATAAAACAAATAATAATGCAGGAAATACAACCATTAAAGTGGATGGCCTTGAGGTTATTGCCGGCAACGCTTATACTGTTGAGAAACCTATTCCGGTTGACGCGAAAGTGCCTGATGGGTTAATATTCAGAGTTCAGATAGGAGCCTTTAAAACAAAATTACCCGACAATGCATTCAGAGGGTTAAATCCGTTAAATGCCGAAACCGCCTCTAATGGATATATTCGTTATACCGCAGGAAATTTCAATAAACCGGAAAATGCAATGGCGGTTAAAAATGATTTAAAGAACCTGGGCTACACCGACGCCTTTGTGGTTGTATTTTATAATGGTAAACGTATTACGATGAATGAAGCCCTTGAACTAATGGCTAAAGAAGGTAAAGCCATTGATATCAACGCTACTCAAACCGCAGGTATAACTGCCAATACCAACATCCCTAAAGCGACGGTAAATGTGCAGAATCAGAATCTAAACACCCAGGATGTTGTAGCCGTTACCAAAGAGTTGGAACAGATCAATGGTTTGCTTTATACCGTGCAGATTGGAGTATTTAACCGGCAGGTAAACAAAGGAAAGCTTTATAATTTAACACCAATTTACACCGAAAAATTACCTAACGGTTTGTACCGTTATACAGCAGGCATTTATAATAACGCCGAAAAATTAATAACTGATAAACGCAAAGTGGTTACGTTGGGTATAAACGATGCCTTTGTGAGTGCTTATTTAAACGGGAAGCGGATAACATTTGCTGAAGGAAAATCAAAACAACAGGACAGTAGTATAAAGCTGGAACCAGAAAACCCGATTATATTTCCTGAATTGAATTCCAACTTCAATCCTAATCCTGCTGTTACTAATACCACTGCGCCCGTTAATACTAATAAGGCAGTTCAACCTTTTACTAACGGTGTAGCCTCCTATCCGGCCGCAACATCTGACAATGGGGTAAAACCTACAGAAGAAGGCATTTCCTTTAAAGTGCAGATTGGCGCTTACAGCAAACAAGTGCCTATTGACGTAGCAGCTAAATTTTCGGCAATTAAAAACTGGCCGGTTGAAAACAAACAAATAAACACTTTATTTATTTACAACATTGGTAACTTTACAGAGGCAAAATTTGCAAAGACACTGAAAGAAGAAGCTGTTAAAACAGGTATTACAGACGCGTTTATAACAGTTTATAAGGATGGCCGGAAAATATACGGGGCTGAAGCTTCACAGTATTTAAATAAATAATTTATTTAAAATAAATATTTAAGGTTTGTCCGGGAACAGCTTCCTGCTTTTCTTTTAAATTATTCCAGGTTCTTAGATTTGAAGGTTTAACCTCATAAAAATCTGATATACTTTCAATGGTTTCTCCTTCTTTAAATACATGTGTGATCACTTTTTTATTATTCAGTAAGGAATCCTGACCGGGAGTCTCTGATTTTTGCGGAGCATCTTCTTCATCCTGATTCAAACTCCCATCCTCCCCTTCTAAATCGCGGATGTAAGAAGAATAATCGGCAGTTAAATTTTTTGGTACACGAATTTCATAAACCTTTTTTTCAGGATTAGGTAAAACATCCTGCAACAACCAGGGGTTAAAAAATTTAACTGTTGCTTTATTACATCCTATATGCTTTGCAAAAGCGGAAAGGTTGGTGATTGAAGAATCTACTTTATAAACTTTAAAAGGTATTAAAGGATAATAGTTCCATTTTTTCTTTTTAATTCCAAAGTGTTGCGGACTTGCAAATAATGTTTTGTAAGCCAGGATGCGGTAAACAAAACTTCCGGTTTCCTTATTTAATAAAAGATCATAATAATTGCTTGTATTTTGCTTTTTAAGCGCCGCCTGAATACCGCCAATGCCAAGATTGTAGGCAGCGGCAGAGAGGGTCCAGTTATTAAAATTAGAATGGGCTTCTTTAAACAGTCTGCATGCCGCTCTGGTTGCTTTTTCTACATGATAACGTTCATCAACATATTCATTCACTTCCAGATTATAATTACGGGCTGAACCGGGAACGAGTTGCCAGAAACCTGCAGCACCTGCGGGTGAAACAATATTGGATAAATGACTTTCAATAACTGCCACATACTTAAAATCATCAGGCACCCCTTCTTTTTTTAAAATGGGTTCTATATAAGGAAACCACTTTTGTGCTTTGGCAAAAAGAACCGCGGAGTTTGATTTCCAATAGGATTTATTAAAAAACTCACGATCCAGATGTTTTTTTATTTCGTAATTATTAGAGGGAATTTTTTCACCGCAAAAATCAAGGGTAGAGGGAATATTTAATCCAAGAACATAAAAATTATTATTCGAGTAGGCAACCGAGTCTTCTGATGGCGCGTATAGGTAAATCTTTAAAACAAAATATCCGGCAAGAAAAAAACAAAAAAATACCAGCACCCGTTGAAAAGTGTTTGTGTTAAAAATTGTTTCAATTGTTTTTTTTAAGTTAATCACCCTTTTTTTATACGGGTATTAAGATACAAAGTTACAAATATGAGCAGGATAAATACCACAGCGCTATACAGCATAGGGTATGAAAAATGGAAAACCAGACTGTAGGCCAATATGCAGCCAAGAGTGCTGATTATAAAAAACAGAATGGCAATACGCTTTTCGGTAATTCCCCTGAAAAAAAGGTGATGTGTTGTGTGGTCTTTTCCACCAATAAAGGGCGACCTACCGCTCATTAACCTGTTAATAATTACAGTAAACGTATCTGTTAAAGGCAACAGAAATACAAGCGCAACCAATACCACATTTATAATAGGAAAGCCATTTATTAAAGGAGACATGCTGTTATTCCAGCAATTATCAATTCCTTCGGTGGCAAGGAACAGCCCGAGAAATTGACTGCCGGTGTCCCCCATAAACATTTTTGAAGGATGAAAGTTATAAAGCAGAAACCCGCTAAGAGCCCCTAACACCCCTAAATTTAATACGGTGTTGTAATCGGTAGTGTGAAACATTGAAATATTTATTGCCACCATAAATGTACAGGAAGCGATAGAAACTATCGAAGTGATCCCGTCCATATTATCGAGCATGTTTACAGAATTCATCATTCCAACAACCCAAATAATAGTAATAAAATAATTTACAAAGTTGTTTTGAAAAATCGAAATGCTGTGCCCTGAGAAAATCAGAATTAACGCGCATAAAATTTGAGTTAAAAACTTAAGCAGAGGCTGCGTATTAAAGGCGTCATCGGCAAGACCCATCATAAACGCGAGCGTGCTTGCAATCAGAATTCCCACCAATTGAACATTAAAGCTTAATGTTTTATAGGAGAGAAGAGTACTGAAAATGAACGAAAATAAAAAGATAACATAAAAAGAAATTCCGCCAAGCGCGGGTTTTGAATTCGCGTTCCATCTTACCTGTAAAGCATCTTTTCCTCTGATACCCAGAGTTTGTACAAAGCGCAGTAAAATATAATTGATAAGTAATGAAAATATAAAACAAGCGAAAAAGAAAGTGGTAAGTATTGCGGGAAGATCGATGGTCATTTTAAAACTGCGGGATGAAATTCTTAAATAACCCGCCTTCAAGGTCTTTTGTTGAAAGCAAAGGATCTTTTACATTCCACTGTATTCCAATTTCAGGATCATTCCATAAAATAGATTCTTCGGAAGCTTTGTTATAAAAATTGGTGCATTTATAAGAGAAAATAGTATTGTCTCTTAAAGTAAGAAAACCATGCGCAAACCCTTCAGGAATATACATCATCCATTTATTTTCCTGTGTTAGTTCTATGCCAAACCATTTGCCGTAGGTTTCAGAATTTTTTCTTATGTCAATGGCAACATCATACACAGCGCCGGTAATAACGCGAACAAGTTTACCCTGCGCATAAGGCGGGTTTTGAAAATGCATTCCTCTTAAAACTCCGGTATGTGATAAAGATTGATTATCCTGAACAAAATTTAAATTAAGCCCGGCACTTGCAAATAACTTTTGATTGTAGCTTTCGAAAAAATAACCACGCTCATCTTCAAAAACTTTTGGTTTTAGAACTACCAGGCCTCTTAAATTGGTATCAATAATTTCCATAACTAACTTTTATTTTTCGAACCCTTTCTGCCCTCATCTTCGGTATAATAACCGCTTCCGTAACCATAGCCATAACCGTAACCATAACCGTAATTATAACTGTATATTCTCTTACTTATATCCACATCGTTTAAAACTACAGCAAGATTTTTAATATTACTTTCATTTTTAAGTTTATCTAAAATCTGCGTGAACATTTTTTTGGAGTAAGCCGCCCTGAATACGTAAATAGGATAATCAGCTTTTTGAATAGTAGCAATACCATCGGTAACCAAGCCCACAGGGGCGTTATCTATTACAACGTAATCAAATTTGGTTTTCAGGTAAGCAATTACTTCATCCAGCTTTTTATCAAGTATTAACTCCGAAGGATTTGGAGGAGGGGGCCCCGCTGTAATAAATTTTAAGTTATCCATAGGACTGTCGTTAAAACATTCATCCACAGTAGTAGAGTTGGTAAGAATGGTACTCATTCCTATATGATTGGTTACTCCAAAGCCACGATGAATCTTGGGTTTGCGCATATCAAGATCTATAATTACAACCTTTTTACCGGTAAAGGCAAGGATCCCGGCAATGTTTATGGCAACAAATGTTTTTCCTTCGCCACTGATTGTAGAGGTAATGGAAATGATTTTTGGCCCCTCAGAATTATCAATAAAATTAAGGTTGGTACGGATGGTGCGAAAGGCTTCGCTGATCATGGCCTTGGGGTTTTTATCCACAATTAATTGTGATACCGGAATTTTATTGGCGTATTTTGGAACAATGCCCAATAAGGCAACATTACCCGAAGAATATTTTGTGATATCGTTGAGCGTATAAATTTTATCGTGAAAAAGATACCTGATAAATATTAAACCTACGGATAGTAAAACAGAAGCAAGCAAGGCAATTAAAAAGGAATTTTTCCGGTTAGGAGAAACTTTTGACCCCGGCCCCTGCGCTCTTTCCAATATTACATTTTTAGAAACATAACTCGCTTTGGAAATCGAAAATTCTGTTTTCTTTTCCAACAACATGGTGTAATATTTCTCGCTGATGGCATATAACCTGTTAAGACGCGAAAACTCAACTTCATCATCGGGATTTTGATTTAATTTTTGTTTAAAGTCTGAAGATTTTTCTAATAAATTCTTATACTTGGTTTTATATTTCAAACGAATGGCGTCGAGGCTTTCGATTAACAGTTTTCTTTGAATTTCAATCTGGTAATTAATTTGTTTTATTTGTTCTGAGTTAGGAGTAACAAGGTAGAGAAGGTTTTCTTTTTCAAGCAATAATTTTTGAATGCTTTGCGTAACATCTTTAATAGAGTTTTCGTATTCGGTTCCTGAAATCAAAGAGATGAGCTGATAAATATCAATGCCTTTGTTTTTGGAAATGTTGGTCTGGATCTCGGAGATTATTTTTTCTTCCATTTCAACCTTTAGCAGCTGATCTTCCACAGAGGTATAACGAATAAGCTCCGAATTAAGCATAATATCTTTATCGTTAAAATTCTTTTCTTTTTTAAAAGTGTGCAATTGGCCTTCCGTAGCTTTTAACGATTCATATACACTGCTTAACTGTCCGTCGATAAAAGCAAGTATATTTTTAGAGCTTTCACTTTTGCGTTCCACATCATAGGTTAAATATTCTTCAATAATGGCGTTAACTATGTCGGTAGATTTTTCAGCGTTAACATCGGGAACTTTTATTAAAATAGTTTTAGCGCTTTCATTAAGCAATTTAACAATGAGCTTATTCTGCAAATTAGCGGTTACCGCGTCTATGTCAGAAACTGTAAAGTAAAAAGCCTTGCTCTCCTTTAAAACAGCTTTAATCTGCCCAGGAGTATGTTTTGGATTTAAATAAATATTAATATCAAACTCGTTTAACTTTAACCATTCATTAATTACAAATTTTTCAACGCGTTTACCAATTCTGATTACTCCGCCTGTTAACCTTTCATTTAGTTCAACATAAATTTGCTGACCATTTCCAAATGGTGTTTTAGAATTTATTTTAATAAAATAGGGCGAAAAATGATAAAGTTCATTGTTCTTAAAAGTTCCTTCACTGTAATAATTAACACTAATATCCAGCTTCTCCACTACTCTTTTTAAAAACACTTTCGATCTTATTTGTTCAATTGCCTCCGCCAGTACATTATCCGGGGCGCCCATGTTATCCAGCTTAAGTATGTTATCAGCCTTGTTTCCGTCGTTGATTTGTAAAACAGCCTGCGATTCGTAAATAGCCTGACTATATCGCAGATAAAGAAAAACCCCAATGCCCGACAGTATAAAAAAAGATAAAATATAAATACGGCTTTTGTTAAAAATGTAGGCAATAATACCAATATCAAAACTGCTGTTAAGGCGTTCGGTTATATCTTTTAATTGGTGATTACCGGCTACTTCGGGGTTGTACATGTTTTATCTTAGCTTGGAGAATTGGTAAAGGATTAACAAACTTGTAACTAGTCCTATTATCGGTGCAATCTCCGTGTTAAAAGTTCTTAGCGGCCTGTAACGTTGTTCAACATAAATAATGTCGTTGGCCTGAACTTTACTTTTACCAAGGGTTAAACCTTCAATGCGTGAAAGGTCCATCAGGTATACCAATGCTTTTTGGGTAGGATCAGGATTATTACGGATCAGTTTCACTTTATAGGCTTTACCATCGTCCGGCAATCCGCCTACCGATGCGATGGCCTCCAGCACCGTTGTATTATTATTATTAAGGGTAATCACTTTTGCCGTTCCACCTGTACCCGGAAAAACAATTACACGTTTATTATTAACTCTTAAAGTTACAAAGGGCTTAACGTAATATTCCGAATATTTTTCTTCCATCAATTTTTCCGCCTCAATAATAGTGAGTCCGGCGATATGCAAACGTCCGATTAAAGGCATTTTAACGTTCCCGTCACTTTCAACTATTACATCAATATCACTTCTGAAAACGTTTGTACTAGCGCTGGCTAAGTCAATCAGTTTAAATCCATCATTGGTAAAAACCCGGTAAAGCACGGCATCATTGGGCGCAATTTTGTAATCAACCCTTGATAAGGAATCTATTAATTTATCATAATTAAAGTCCTTAGGGGTTTTTAACATTAAACTCGGCTTAAAAATCTTGCAGGAAGAGAAAAATGCAAGGGTAGCGATTAGGAATAATAATTTACGCATAGTAATATACAAATATAATATTTTTTACTAATTAAAAGCACTGTTTATAAGGTAGGATACTCGATGCGCACGTGGTAGATGTTCATCAAACGCTTCTTAAAAATCTTTTTAATAACGGTAATATCCTTAAAGGTAATGTCTGAATTAATAAATTGATTTTGAGATATTTTATAATCAATAATCTGATCTACAAGGTCATTTATAGCCATCGCGTCTTTTTCGGGTAAACTTCGCGAAGCTGCCTCTACCCCATCGGCCATCATTAATACTGCCGTTTCTTTGCTAAATGGTATTGGCCCCGGATAACGGAATTCATTTTCGTCAACATTACTAAGTACTTTTTCTTTTTTATATAAATTTAAAAAATAACCCACGTAGGTTGTTCCGTGATGCGTGCGTATAAAATCAATCACCTGCTCGGGCAACTTATGTTGCTTTGCCAGTTCAATGCCTTTAATTACATGGTTTATAATAGTTTTAGCGCTTTGAAGCGGTAACATTTCAATGTGCGGACTATAACCGTTCACCTGATTTTCAGTAAAAAATTTCGGGTTAATTAATTTACCAACGTCGTGATACATGGCCCCTGTTCTTACAAGCAGAGTATTTCCACCTATATAATAAATGGCCTCCTCCGCCAGGTTGGCCACCTGAAGGCTATGCTGAAATGTGCCAGGCACTTCCTGTGATAATTGCCTAAGCAAGGGTTGATTTAAATCACACAATTCTAAAAGTTTAAAATCCGATATAAAACCAAATATTTTTTCTATCAGATAAATTAAAGGATATGCTAATAATACCAGCATGGAGCTGACGGCAAAGGGCATATAAGCGCTAAGTTTTCCTCCTAACTGTGCGGTTCCGAAACCGGTCTGGTAAGCGAAAAAAACAAGGTTGTAAAGAATAAAAACCACCATGGCCGCGTTTAATATTTGTTGTCGTTTGCGCATTTCCGCAACGGTAAATAGGGTTCCTATTCCTGCAATAAGCTGCAATAAAATAAACTGCAACTTATCAGGCATAAAAAAACTGCAAAGTAAAACAGCGATTAAAAACGTGAAAAGAGCGGTCCGGCTGTCAAAAAAAACTCTAACCAGAATTGGAATAAGGGTAAAAGGAAGGGTAAGTATTATTAAACCATATTTATGAAAAACGCATGCCGTACCCACACCTGTAAGTACTATCATAAATAAAAAAAAGACCTGTTTGTTCTGCCCGAAAATCTGTTTCCTGAAAAATATAAGGTAAAACAACAATATTAATAATGTTATAAAGGTAAGAAGCCATCTTGAAAAGAAATTCAGAAGACCGAGAGTAACATTTTGATTACGCGAATAAAAATACATGTTGATATTATACCGCTTGTCGTTAGTAAGCGCCTCACCTTGCTTTACAAGAACATCTCCTACTTTTAAAACGCTGTGATAAACCGAAATCTGTTCCAGCTTAATCTTAATGTACCATTTGGTTTTATCTTTATTCAGGTAATGTGTAATTGTTAAATAATCAAGATAATTAACATCATTAAGATCGGTAAGGTTTTTAGAGCGAATGCCATTTTCAATAAAAAGCAAGGCGGAGTTTACGGTAAAAAAATTCGAATAACTTGACTCTTCGGCATAATTGGTGTTGTAAACCATTATTGGCTTTCGGCTGTCGGCATCGGTTAATGTTTCAATAACTCCACGACTGTAAACACTATCAAACAAAGGCTTGAGAACATTATAAATTTTAAGATCGGTTTCTTTTAAGAAATCCAGTTTTTTTAATGCGGATATTTTATCTGTAAGGTTTATCTCAAAAAACAAGGGGGCATTTTTTTCAATCTGTGCATACTCCTGTCGTAGTTCAGCGTCGCTTTTTTTAACGAAAAAGTCTTTTTCAACTACAAGATCTGGATATGGCCAAATGGCGTCGAAGGCGCCAACTACGTGTCCTTTAACTTCACGGGTAGGCAGCATCATGGTTATTAATACCGAACAAATGGCAACCAGTGCCAGTTTTAGCATCAGGTTGTGTTTGGCTCTTATGTAAGAAATGATGTTCACAGTTACAAAGTAACCAGTAAAGCTTTTAGATTTTAAAAAGCATTTAAAGTATTGTTAACAAAGAGTTTTTGATAGTTAGAACAAAGATCGTAAAAGTTCTCTGAAGATTTAAAAAAACCTGTAATTCAACCCTACCGGTAAATTCCAAACACCGCGGGAACTTTATTTAATTGGGGTTTTTCGCTTTTGTTCCACTCAGCTACGCTCCGCGTTTTTAAGAACTGATTATCGGAGGTTATATCTTTGCCGATAAAAAGAAGGGTTTGGGGAGATAAAACAGACAGTAAAGTTTCAAACAGCTGCTCATTACGATAAGGGGTTTCAATAAAAAACTGCGCTTGGGTGTTTTTCACTGCAAGTTGTTCCAGTTCCTTTATTCGCTTTGTTTTATCGGGTTTTTCAATGGGCAAATACCCCACAAAAGAAAAATTTTGTCCGTTAAATCCACTGGCCATAATACTCAGCACAATAGAGCTGGGTCCAATTAAAGGCACTACTTCAATGCTCTTTTCATGCGCCCGTTTAACCACTTCCGCGCCGGGATCAGCTATACCAGGGCACCCCGCGTCGCTCATTAACCCCATATTTTCTCCCTGCAACAAGGGAGCGATTAATTCAGAAACATTCTGTGTTTTTGTGTGTTCATTCAAAAGAAATAATTCGGCATTGTCAATTGGCGCGTAACCAAATAGTTTTAGAAAACGCCTGGCTGTTTTGGCATCTTCAACAATAAAATATTTTAAGCCTTTTACAATTTCCGAATTATATTCCGGCATATGTCTTCTTCCCTCTGTTTCAGAGATGGGCACAGGAATCAAAAACAATTTACCGGTCTTATTCACGTTGTAATATTAATTAATTTTTTTTGTTGTTACTTTGTATACAAACCCTAATTAATAACATTCAAACTTTAAAAACTGGTCAGCTATAATAACATACTTATCATTCAGACAGCTTTTATTGGTGACGCCATTCTTGCCTCGGGGCTAATTGAAAAACTGCATAACCGTTTTCCGCTCTCTTCTATCAGCATTCTTGTAAGAAAAGGTAATGAATCTATTTATGATAACCACCCATTTTTAAAAGAGGTTTTGGTTTGGAATAAAAAAGAAAGAAAAAACACAAACCTTATTAAACTGCTTTTTAAAATAAGAAAAAACAAGTACGACTGTGTTATTAACTGCCATCGTTTTGCGAGTTCGGGTTTTTTAACAGGATTCTCGGGAGCCAGGCACAAAGCGGGTTACAAACAAACTCCTTTTTCATATTTATTTCACACAACCGTAAAACATGTTATTGGAAATGGCACACATGAAACCGAAAGGTATAATCAATTAATTGAAGATTTTACAGACGCTGAAGTTTTTAAACCCAGATTGTATCCGTCAGAAGAAGATATAAAACAGGTTATACCATTGCAATCAGGTAATTATATTTGTCTTGCGCCGGCTTCAGTATGGTATACCAAGCAATTGGTTCTTGAAAAGTGGATAGAACTCTGCAACAGAACCAGCGGATCAACCGCCATCTATCTTCTTGGAGCTCCGGCCGACACCGAACTTTGCGAAAAAATCCGCTCATCCAGTGTTCATTCTAATATTCGAAATTTAGCAGGAAAATTATCATTGCTTCAATCAACGGCGTTAATGAAAAATGCAAAAATGAATTACGTTAACGACAGCGCCCCTTTGCATCTTTCATCGTCTGTCAACGCGAATGTTACAGCCTTTTTTTGTTCAACGGTACCCGCGTTTGGATTCGGACCATTAAGTGATCGCTCAACAGTTATTGAAGTGAACGGCCTTGAATGCAAACCCTGTGGTTTACATGGTTACAAAGCTTGTCCGCTCGGTCATTTTAAGTGCAGCCATCTCATAGATCTTGATAGGGCACAGGTATTTTAAACAGGCCTGTTTTATTTAGTTACCCAGATAAGAAAGTATCTTTTTTTCAACCTCTTCGCTATCCCACTTGTCAGCCAAACCGGGCATATCCATCACTTTATCCATAATGGCCTGCTGGTTCTCGCCCTTTTTTAAAGCCACACTATAACGGATATCAGGGCTATACGTTACCATGCTATAAAGGGGCGTCCATTTATCAGGATGTTTTTGAGAGAATTTTGCTTCGATCTTTTTTTGTAATAAAAATTTAGGGTCGGCCGTTTTATCGCGCATTTCAATAAAGTTAGCCACTGCAAGATCAG